>JAQXIB010000241.1 GCA_029007575.1 Clostridiales bacterium
GTGCGTTTGAACGAGCCATTGCCTGCAATGTCAATTCTGCCGCTGTTATCGGAATGTTGAGGAAAATAAAATGATAGTTGATATTTTAAGTGTATTCGCAATCATATGTATTGCATTTGTTGTTGGGAAAATTACTGCAAAGTTGAAATTACCTGCTATTCTCGGTTGGCTGGTGACAGGAGTGGTTTTCGGGCCCTATCTTGTCGGTATTGTTACTGCCGATATCATGAATGCGGACTGGTATAAAATAACCATTAAACTATTCGAGTGCTTTGCAGGCGTGATGATTGGAAAAGAAATAGTGTTTCAAAAGCTGAAAAAAACGGGTAAGCAGATTATCGGCATCACTTTTATTCAGTCGATCGGCACTTTTTTGTTTGTTTCGCTGGTGTTTGCGTTGTTGTGTTTGTGGAAGAATATTCCGGTTTATTTGGCTTTTGTGTTTGGCGGCATTGCATTGGCTACCGCACCCGCTCCGGCGCTTTCGATTGTGAACGAGTATCGCACAAGCGGCCCGGTCACCAAAACGCTGATTCCTTTGGCGGCGATCGATGATGTCATAGGCGTGGCTGTGTTTTTTACCGTCATTTCGGTGATCAGTTCTACCATGGGCGGACAGTCAGAATCGCCGCTTGCGATTATCGCGTCGGTCTGTTTACCATTTGTCATCGGAATCGGAGTGGGATGGCTTGCGCCATTTATCATGAAGCGAGTAAAGAACCAAAAAGTCAATTTTGTTTTGTTGTTGCTCTTTCTGTGTCTCGCCACAGCAATAGGCATCATCGTGGATATTTTTGTGTTTCACTCGTTTAAGCTGAATTATATTCTGATCGGTATGGCGTTTAGTGCCGTGTTGGTCAACCTTGTACCGGAAGAAAAGACCGAAGAGGTATTTGAAAAATATAACGGTATTCTAAATTTATCTCTGGTTGTGGTCATTGTGAATCTCGGAATGCCGCTGGATTATCGTTTGATTGCGGGAGCCGGATTGTTTACAGTCGCTTATATTCTTTCCCGCGCCGTCGGTAAGATCGGCAACGCTTATATTGGCGGAAAAATCATGAAAGCGCCGGACTCTGTCACCAAATATCTCGGCTTTACGCTTTTGCCGCATTCTGGCGTATCTCTTGTGTTTACGGGGATTGCCGCTACCACATTAAGCGGCATTGATCCGAGTCTCGCCTCTATTGTGCAGGGAACGATTGTGGCTGCCGCGATCATCAATGAGGTAATTGCAGTCATCATAGCGAAGTATGCTTTTGTATGGGCGGGGGAAATCAAAACACAATCTTAACAGCAAAGGGGGCAGGAATATTTTTCCTGCCCCCTTTGCTTAGGTATAGTATTGTATTTTGTTTTATTCTTCCGATTCCTCGACGCCGTTTTCGGATGTTGCCGTCGGTTCGGGATTTAATTCCAGCTCTGCCGCACGAATTTCCAATTCCCGTTTGTATGCCTCTAAAATCGATGATTCCATCATATTTCTTGCTTCCGGGGAAATCGGATGCACAACATCACGGAATGTTCCGCTTTCTTCTCTTCTGCTTGGCATAGCTACAAACAGTCTTTCCGGACCTTCTATTACTTTAATATCGTGTACCGCAAGCTCGTTATCCAAAGTGATAGAAACAACAGCACGCAGTCTGCCTTCGGTCAGTAATCTTCTAATTCTGATATCGGTTATGTTCATCAATATCACGCTCCTTGTTGATAGTATTAGACAAAAGGTCAAAACTTATACAGGAAAATCAAATTTCCGGTCTTTGTTTTGCACTGATGCATTGAACGAAATACTTCAGAAAGGTTGGCATACTTTACCTTCTATTTCAAGTATAAGGCAAGTTGCCCATAAAGTCAAGACAAGCTTTATAAAAAACGTAGGATTTTTAGTTATTTTATTGTTAATTTGAGTGAAATTTTATACAATTAATTCAATTTCAAATTTAATTTTTCTTACAAATTATTTATGTATAACAATTACAAAATATAAAAATATTATTTGAAAGCAATTATTAATGTTACATAAATATCTTGATATAAATCAGAATTTGTGTTATGATAAAAAATAAGTTTTCAGGTGTGTTGGTGCTTGTAAATATGAATAAAGTGTTGTGAAATCAACCGGAGAAAGGAAGAATATTGTGAAAAAATTAGATCTGGGCAAAATAGGATTGGAGGCGTCCCGCATTTCCTTAGGATGCATGCGGATGAGTGCGCTGCCTGAAAAAGAAGCGGAAGCGATGGTCAAAACCGCAATGGAGCAAGGAATCAATTTTTTTGATCATGCGGATATTTATGGAGGCGGAGAGTCGGAACGCATTTTTGCGAAAGCCGTCGGTATGTGTCCGTCCGTCAGAGAAACGATGCTGATACAGAGCAAGTGCGGCATCCGTCCCGGTATGTTTGATTTTTCCAAGGAACATATTTTAGAGGCGGTCGACGGTAGCTTGGAGCGGTTGAATACCGAATACCTTGATGTACTGTTATTGCATCGTCCGGATACTTTGATGGAACCGGAGGAAGTGGCGGAAGCATTTTCGATTTTGAAATCCTCCGGAAAGGTTCGATATTTCGGGGTCAGCAATCAGCATCCGCTGCAGATGGAGCTACTGCAAAAATTTTTACCGGACAAGTTGATTGTGAATCAGCTTCAGTTCAGCATTGCGTTCAGCGGCATGATCGATTTCGGTTTTCATGTCAATATGAAGGATGCGCCGTCCGTGAATCATGACAACGGTATTTTGGAGTATTGCCGGCTGCATGACATTACGATACAGGCATGGTCGCCGTTCCAATATGGATTTTTTGAGGGAGTGTTCTTGGATAATGACAAATATCCGGAATTAAATGCTGTATTGGATCAGCTGGCGGAAAAATACGGTGTCTCTAAAACGGCGCTGGCCGTTGCCTGGATTTCCCGCCATCCCGCAAAAATCCAAACCATTGTCGGAACGATGAAACCGAAGCGTTTGGTGGAAATTTGCGATTCGGAAAAAATTACGCTGAGCAGAGAAGATTGGTATGCCGTTTACCGCGCTGCCGGCAATGTGTTGCCGTAAGAACAAAAAACAAAGCCGCTTGCATTTTTGCAGCGGCTTTCAGTCTGTCGAAAAACTATAAATTTTAAAATTTGTCACGCAGGCGGACATGTGCCGCCGCAGTGACACCTTGAAAAGAAAAGCAGCGGTGAGCAACGGCAAAGCCGTTTGCGGAGCTGGTTTTCGTAGAAAAGGGGGTATCGGGGGAAAAACGCAGAACAAGGCTTTGCCGCA
>JAQXIB010000242.1 GCA_029007575.1 Clostridiales bacterium
ATTCCATGCTGCACAACATCTCTGAAGCCCTTCATTCCCCATCTGCAATGCGTTTTTCCGAAAGCCATCATCTGCTTGCTCCATATATTAGTAATCCTGTCAAGCGCCTCATCACCGGTATGAATCTCATATGCTGAAAACAACTGTTTTTGCTGTTCCTTCGCTTGAGCAAACAACTCTTCAAAACGATCGTTTAATTGCAAATATTCGCTGATGTCCTCTTGGTCATTATGCAGTATCAATATTTGATGAATGGTTTCTTCTTTTCCGGCATTCATTTCCAAATCAAACTGAAACGCACAGCAATAAATTTCATTACTCCCCGCCGTATTAGACAAATGCCTTTGTTCCATGGAAATCGGATGTTCAAAGCTCCGGTAACCGCCTAAAAAATCCCCTTTACTGCAGGTGTAAGAATCCGGCTTTCGGGAGGGCTTGCAGGTAGCTGTATTGATCTTATCCTTTAAAATCGGTGCTTTATTGATTTGACGCATCACTCCATACTCGGCATCAAAATCATTATGGCAATAAAAGTAATCTCCGTAAGTCGGATAAGAGGAAAATACCACCATTTCCGAATAGAACACCACAGATAAATTTCTCTTTTCCTTTGTCTGTATGGTCACCTTCCACATTTCAACCGGAGCATCATTTTTCGGGACAAAGATCGTCCAGATACATTTGATCCCATCTGTAACATTGGTGATAGAGGTGTAATTTAAACCGACTGCCGCCTCAAAATGTTCATATGTTTTCAAAACCGGACTCCAACCGACCGTAAAAAACGCCCCGGTGTCATTATCCCGTATGTAAATCACTCTGCCGCAGGAATTTTTTTTAATGCCTTCGGTCGTATAATCGTCCTGATCCACATAGGTAAAATAGCCGTCTCCCGTATGCGTCACATAAGAAAAAACCTTATTATTAAACAGAAAATTATCCTGTGCCCTAAGCTGATTGGCTCCCTCTACCACAAATTCGTTGTTTCTGTCGTCAAAGCAGCCGATTTTATGCTGTTCAAAATTACCACTCATGAAAATACCCCTTTGCAAATACTTCATACTAAAATCTGATTGAAAGCTTTCATCAATTTCCGGGGATGAATGGTACCGGAAAAGGCAGACGCCGCCGGGCTGACACCCAGCAAGGAGGATAACACGTTCCGGTGCAATTCGGGTCGGAAAGAAGGAAAGCGTTTCATTAGATTTTCGCATCAGTTATAGTTTAATCGCACTGGATGTCAGACCCTCTACATATGCTTTATTGGCTGTCACAAATAGAATAATCAAAGGCAGGGAAGACAATAGATATGCAGAAAAAGTAATCGGATAGTTCGGGGTGCCCGTAACAGTAGAAAATCTTTGCACTAAGCCTGCGGATATTGTTAAAAGCTCATCACTTCTAATCGTGATAATCGGCCACATATAATCGTTCCAAACATTGATGATCTGCATGATTGCAAGCGTTCCCATAATCGGCATAGACATCGGAACACATATTTTCAAAAATACCGTCAGCTCTCTCGCTCCGTCTATACGGGCTGATTCAAAAATGGCTTCCGGCAATCCCTCATAAAAGCTCCTTAACAAAAACACACCGAATATCGGACCGCCGACCAGTGTCGGCAAAATCAACACCAAATAATTATTCAATCCGACAATAGATTGATAAATCATATAGGACGGTACCAATGTCAACACGCCGGGAATCATCATCAACGAAATGACCATGAAATACAGGAAATTCTTGCCCACAAAGGTCATTTTTGCGAAAGCATAGGAGGCCAAAGAAGCAATGATCACGCTTCCCAGCACACCGACCGCCGCCACTATCACAGTGTTTATGATATATCGATATACACTGGGAAACGCACTGGCGATATTAGACACCCGCAAAGGCAAGGTCGGATACCATTTGGTAGCATCAAAGGTATAGCTATTCTTAAACGCCCCAAACAAAGTCATTGCCAAAGGGTAAAGCATGATGAACAATAAAACAATAATGAAGATATTCAATATCACTTGTGTAGCTGTCACTTTTTTATTCTTCAACTCTTTTCCCTCCTTAATCCTTTGATTTCATAAACTTCATCGTAAGCAAAGTGAAAATGAAAATAACGACGAACAGTATGGTGCCGATTGCGCTGGCATAGCCCATGTTTCCGTAAGAAAACGCCTGCTTAAACATATAATACCCCGGAACATATGTCGTATAGCCCGGTCCGCCGTTTGTCAATATGATCTGCACGCTGTAATCCTGCAGCGCATTAATAATACCGAATATGACAAAATATCGGATCTGTCCCATTACCAGCGGCACATCAATTCGGATGATACGCTGTAATGTTGACGCGCCGTCCAACAGAGAAGCCTCTCTGATTTCCGCCCCGATGTTCATCAAGCCGGACATGTAAATCAAAACCGCCGTTCCGCCGATCCACGGAAATCCCATGAAAATAATACTCCCGATGGTTAAATTCGGGTCACCTAACCAATCGACGTTCTGATTAGCTTCAAAGAAGCCGAACAGCCTGCCGAGAACGACCGCCAAACCGGAACTCGGATCATAAATATACTTCCACAATAAAACACTTACAACGCCGGGCGCGACCATTGGCAGCAAGCACAACACACGGTACCAATACTGCATTTTTTTAGAGCGCACGGCAAATATCAACTCCGCCATAATCAAAGGCACCACAATAGATATAATCAATTTCGGAAGCATGAGCTTAATCATTGCGGGAATTGAATTCAAAAAAATCGGGTCCTGAAACAAATTGATATAGTTTTCCAATCCGATAAATTTTTCTTCGCCGCTGTTGCTCCATTCAAAAAAGGAATGATATATTCCGCTGAACGCAGGATAATAGGAAAAGATCAAGATGCCGGCAAATAACGGCAGCAAGAACAAATAAGCAGGTATACTTTTTTTTAGCCGCATCCCAAGGCTGTTTTTGGTTGCTCTCATGCCTGTTCCTCCTTAATTCAAATAGTCATCTACCGTCATTCCGTTATTATTGTCGGTATCCGGACGAGTCAGCTTAATCTGATATTCGGTTGTCGGATAAATCTCAACAAAGATGGAATTGGATTCATCTCTGAATTTGATCGTGACATTCTGTTCCTCTTGATATCCCGCCATATCAGGCGGATAATAGACAAATTTAGCCATTCCGTTCCGATCTGTTTTTTCATAAAAGCTTTTTAAAGAACCGCCGCCAATGGAAAGCGCATATATATTATGTCCCTCTATCGCCTTGCCTGATTTGCTTGTCACCTTTAAAGTCAGCTCCACAGATTCCGAAGATGATGCCTGCACGATTTCGGGAGTCATTTTTTCTACCGTTATAACAACCTGTTTGGATCTGTAATAGTCATATCCGACAAGTATTCCGATCACTGATAAAACAAGAATGATCCATATTATTTTCTTTTTCATTTATATGACCATGCCTTTCGTAAACTTTTGTGCAGCTTCGGCGAATATGCCGAAGCTGCACAAATACCACGTACGGAAGAGCATAACATAACCAACGCGCAGCCGCTGCTTTT
>JAQXIB010000243.1 GCA_029007575.1 Clostridiales bacterium
GTGGAATTTAACGCCAGCAGAAGAGCGCTGAACACTTTGCAAAATGATAATATCCTGGTTGGAGAAGAATATACGGGAGCGAAAAGAGTGCTGACCGCTGCTGCTTTGACTTATGTCGGCGCGTTGCTGGTAGCGGTAGGAAACCTGTTAAGACTGCTGGCAATTACCGGCAGAAGAAGGGATTAAAGCAAAAAAACGGCTGTAAGGGAGGCATAGCACGCTGATATATGGAAACTGCTCGACAAACTGCGTTGAATCTTTTAATCAAAGCAGAAAAGGGACAAGCTTATTCTAATCTGGCATTGAATGCGGCGTTATCGCAAAGTCAGTTGTCAGCCCAGGATCGTTCGTTTGTTACCGCTTTGTTTTATGGTGTTTTGGAACGAAAAATCACATTGGATTATGTGATACAACAATATTCCAATTTAAAATTAAATAAAATTTCCTTTGATATTTTATCCGTTTTACGGATGGGCATTTATCAGCTCGCCTTTATGGACGCCATCCCTGATTCCGCAGCGGTCAATGAGAGCGTTATGCTGGCGGAATATTGCCGTAAAAAGAGCGCAAAAGGCTTTATCAATGCTGTCTTGCGTAGCTTTGTGCGGGATAATAAGCAGATTGTTTATCCGGATTCCCGGGAATTATCTTTTTATTATTCGGTGCGTTATTCCTGTCCGGAGTGGCTGGTGAAAAAATGGATATCGGAATACGGGGCGGAGCAGACCGAGCAGATATTAGTCAATTCTTTGGGCAGACCGCCGGTAACCATTCGGGTGAACACTTTGAAAATCACGGCGGAATCGCTGTTGCAGCAATTGCGTGAGGAAAAGGTCAAGGCAAAGTTGCATCCCATGGTGCAAAACTGCATCATCATTGAAAAAAGCGGAGATATCGAACGCTTATCCTCTTATCAGCAGGGCTTGTTCTATGTACAGGATATTGCTTCACAACTGTGTTGCTTGGCGCTTGCTCCCCAAAAAGGAGAGCATGTACTGGATTTGTGCGCTGCACCGGGCGGAAAAAGCTTTACCACTGCTCTGCTCATGGAAAATACCGGCTTGGTGGAATCCTTTGATTTGTACCCGAAGCGTACCCGGTTAATTGATACCGGCGCAGAGCGTCTGGGCATCGGCATCATTCAGGTTTCAACGGCCAACGCCAATCAGTTTTTGCCGGAGCTTGTTGGGGCCGATCGTGTTTTGTGCGATGTGCCTTGCGCCGGTCTTGGCGTGATTCGACGCAAGCCGGAAATCAAATATAAACAGCCGGAGGATTTGAAACGGCTGCCGGAGATACAATATTCCATTTTGCAGAATGCTTCCCGGTATCCGAAATGCGGCGGAGTATTGCTTTATTCTACCTGCTCTTTGAGCTTGGAGGAAAACAATCAAGTTGTAGAGCGATTTTTAGCAGAGCACAAAAACTATCGTCTGATGCCGATGACCGATACGGGATATTCGGAAATAGACGGCAACGGGATGGTCACTTTATTTCCAGACAAAAACGGGTCGGATGGTTTCTTCTTTGCACGTTTTCAGCGGATCAGTTAAAAATTTCATTTCAGAAACAAGGTGGTGGTGCTTCGATGAAAAAACAGGACATTTTATCTTATTCTTTGAAAGAATTAGAAGATTATATGACAGAGCATGAAGTACCAAAATTTCGTGCAAAACAGATTTTTCGCTGGTTGCATTGTGAAAAAGTGGATAGCTTTGAAAAAATGACCAACATTTCTGCCAAATTTAGGGAGGAGTTAGCAGAAAGTTTTTACATAACTTCACTAAAAATAAAAAAAAGACTTGTATCTGACATAGATAATACGGTAAAATACTTATATGCTCTTTCAGACGGTTCCTGTATGGAAAGTGTGCTTATGCGCTATCGTTACGGAAACAGCCTTTGCATCTCAACACAAGTAGGTTGTAAAATGGGGTGTCAATTCTGTGCGTCGACAATTGCGGGATTTGTGAGAAATTTGTCTCCCTCTGAAATATTACAGCAGATTTATACCGCCGAGAAGGATACCGGGGAAAAAATATCCAATGTGGTTTTAATGGGAATCGGTGAACCATTGGATAATTTTGATAACGTACTGCGTTTTCTGGAATTGGTGTCAGCTCCCGAGGGATATAATATGAGTTTGCGCCATATTACATTGTCAACTTGCGGGTTGGTGGATAAAATCAATTTGCTGGCACAAAAGCACTTGGGATTGACCCTAACTGTTTCTTTACATGCGCCGAATGACAGAATACGGTCGGCGTCCATGCCGGTCAACCAAAGATGGAATATGGAGCAGCTTCTTGACGCCTGCCGAAATTACGCAAAAGATACCGGAAGAAGGGTGTCCTTTGAATATGCACTGATACAAGGTGTCAATGATAAAGAAGAACATGCGTTGGAACTTGCCCAAAAATTAAAAGGCATGCTCTGCCATGTAAATTTGATTCCGATGAATGAAGTATCGGAACGGCGGGATAAGTATCGTTCTTCCAAACCGCAGAATGTAACAAAATTTCAAAATATATTAATGCAGCAGGGAATTAATACAACTGTGAGGCGAACATTAGGGGCGGATATTAACGCCGCTTGCGGACAGCTTCGTCGTGAAGCTGTGAAAAAGGAGGCTGGTAGCTTGGTTAAGATAGCCGGAATCACAGATATTGGCTTGTCGCGGGACAATAATCAAGATACTTTTGAATATGGTCTTTTGGACGATCAAACCTATTATGC
>JAQXIB010000244.1 GCA_029007575.1 Clostridiales bacterium
GTATTGCTTCCATTGATTCCTTTGTTGTCATAACAGGCTTTACGATAAATTTAACGCCAAGCAGCATCGTCATAAATACCGAAAAGTTTCCCATCGTGGAATTTGGCACAAAACTTGCAACAAAGCTGCCGACCATCGTAAAAATCAGTACAAACACCATCATAACAAGTCCATTTTTAATGTCAAGATTTTTATTTTTTTTGTATGTATAAGCACTGACCGCACTTGCTAACACATCACTGGCAAGTCCGATGCCAACTGCCGCATACGCCGGCATATCAAGGAACGTGATCAGCATAGGACCAATCACAGCAGTCGCGCTCATTCCTGCAAAGCCCGTACCGATACCGGCTCCGGCACCCGCCAAAAAACATACGATTATTTTAATCAGCCACTCCATTATGAGACCTCCAAATTGATACCATCATGAGCATTCAATCCAATACAAAAATGCTTTACAAAGTGCTAATTCTTCTCTGAACAACTGCTTTGCAAAGGATATTACAGTATAAATTCACAGTGTAAACAATGATTCATGATCCCTCCGCGAAGCGATTTTATCCCTATGGCTCCCGGCATCGCTTGGCGGATAAAAATGAATCTTTGGAACGCTTGATGTTTTCCGCCTCCCATTTCTGTGTGTGGGAATTTGCTTGCATTGCGATTTTTCAATTTGATCCAACCGATTCAGCGTATACCAAATATCGCTGATCATTTTTCGGAAAGGGATGACAGGTTGATAAAGTGACAAGAGACCTGCCCTCCTTAATATAAATATTCTGACTATCCATCGGATCAATTACTTTTGTTTCCGACACTTTATACACAAGCGTTTCCCATAAATTGGTGATATAAATTTCATCACCCGGCTTCAGCTCGGTGATTTTTTTGAACAGATATATTCCGTTATATCGGGTATGAGCCGCTATCACGCAATTGGTATTATTCCCGCCGACAGGCAGAGAGGTATTTGCAAGATATGCCGCGCCTTTTGCCATATTTTTCTCACTTGCACCGTTATAAATCGGCAATTTAACATCGATCGACGGAATGGAAATATATCCGAGTATTTTGCTGTCAATGCCATAATCGGATAAATGAAAATCCGGCTCTTCATACGACAGCTGATCAATAAGACCGCTTTGTCCGGTTACATACAGCTTCTCGTTATAATCAAACATTGCTTTGCGCAGTTCGGCATATAAAATGCTATCACAATTCGAAATAGTATGCTCCGTTCGCGATTCATCTGCTCTAAGCTGTTCGAATTGATCAACTGCTTGAGTTGCCTGCCGATCAAAAATCACTTTCAAAACATTTGGATAGGCCAAAAAGCCGATACCAACAATCAACAAAACGATCGCTATTAGATTAATCCGTTTTCTCATGCTTCTTTTTCCTCTTTATCAAGCCTTTCACCGCACTGCTGACAAGCAACAGAATAAATACAACCGTAATACCAATTACCGCAAGATTGGTACCATCTTCCCATGTCACTTTTGGCTCAATTTTTGGTTCTTCTGTGCTAACCTCTTCTTTTTCCTCAATCCGCCTGCCATGTACCAGCAGACGATGGGTATTCTTGCCGTAGGGCGTGCAGGTAATCAATGTAACAATATCCTCACCCTCCCGGATATACAGGGAGGCATTGTCCTCCGGGTCAACCGTTTCAATGCCGTACACCTGATAGGTCAGCACCTCATCGAGTACATGAATGCGAAAAATATTACCTTCTTTGAGCAGATGAAGATCAGTAAAAAGTCGCGCAGAGGGCAGACCGCAATGTGCCGAAAGAACGGCATGAGTAGTCTTCCCTCCTGCGGGCAGCGAGGTGTTTTCCAAATGACCTACACCGATTTGTAATGTTTCTTCCTTTGTTCCGTGACAAACGGGCAGATACAGATTGATGGCAGGAATCTCGATGTACGCCATGACTTCATCCAGCGCCAAAAGCTCGGTATATTCACCATCCGTAATGGGATAAGCGTCAGGATCAAACGGGTCAGTCAGCACAACAGCGTTTTCAAACAGACTTTTGTTATACCGATCAATCGCTTCCTTTTCTTCTGCAATGATTTCCGGACTTAATTTTGAAAGGTTTTCCGCATGCTCGGTAATTGCTATGGTGCTGTTTTTTTCATAAAGATAGTTTGAGACTGCGGGATAGAGAAAAACAGCCATTCCCGCAAGAAAAACAAGTATAATCAGTATGATTGGCAAAACTTTTTTCATGCTGCTTTTCTCCTTTCAATCTCTTACGAAAAAGAGGGCGGCGAACGGCTCGCCGCCTCTTATTGAAATCAATTGCGATGAATTCTTTTATTTGGCTTTCACCTTTTTGCGGGCAAAGACAAACAGCAAGACTGCTCCTACCATCAACCCAATACCGATTACGGTAAAGATTGCAGTACCTGTACCACCGGTAATCGGGAGCTTGATTCCGCTTCTATTGGGAACATCGACAGTGTAAACACCGGAAGTAGCCGCAACTTCGGCATCGGTGAAATTCACCTTTACGGCATTGTCTAAAATGTTGTATCCCGAAGGCGCCGCAGTCTCCACGAGATAGTAATCGTAATTGGTGCTGTTTGCCTCGTACTTTTCAAAAACGACAATGCCGTTTGCATCTGTAACCTTGTTGCTCTCAAGCTTGATTCCTTTCATTGTTGTATACGGAATCTCTACCGCCGTTCCCGCATCCTTTTCTTCCTGTGTTGCAGTCCTGTATAAATCAAATTT
>JAQXIB010000245.1 GCA_029007575.1 Clostridiales bacterium
TAATTCATTCTCCTTTATCATTTTAATTATACGGTTTCCCGCAATAATAAATTGTGCGGTAACAAAATATTGCGATTGGCACAATTAATATTTTTCATTTTATCCAGCAGCAATCCTACTGCATTCTGTCCCAACTCAAGCTGCGGCTGAGCAACGGTCGAAAGAGAAGGGGTATAAACTGAGGAAACAGAGATATTATCAAAACCGATGACTGCAATATCCTCCGGAACCCTGAGGGAATGAGAAAGCAAAAAACGCATAGCACCGATTGCGATCGTATCCGCAATTGCAAAAATTGCCGTCGGTCGCTCCTTCAATTGTAATATTGCTTCCGCCAAACGTATACCACTGTTGTAACTAAATGTATCCAAAAGAACATACTCTTCCCGATAAGGTATATGATACTGCTTCAATGCTCTGCAATATCCATGATGTCGCTCTCTGGAGGAAACAAAGCCTTGGCTGGAACCCAAAAAGGCAATTTTACGATGTCCCTTTTTAATCAGCGCGCAAGTCGCCTCATATCCCGCCTGCTCATTATCAATTGTTACACAGGAAGTATTCGAGCCATCAATTTTTTCACAGCATTGCACGATCGGATAACTATTTCCCAATTGGTTAATAGCCGTGCTCGATAAAGTAGATGATAAGAAAACAGCTCCGTCTGCCAACTTGGTTTTTAACAACGTCAGATATTTTTCTTCAATTTCTTTATCCGCATTGGTCATGCAAACCATTGTGTTGTAGCCAAACCGATGAGCTTCCGACTGTATTCCCCGTAAAATCCGGTTGTAAAATTGATTTGACGCAGTAGGGATCAAAACCAGTATGTTGTTGGTAGCCGACTTACGCAGATGATTTCCCAGCATATTCGGCATATAATTCAGTTCCCGAATTGCAGCTTTCACACGTTTTACTGTTTGCGGAGCTACAATACTCTCGTCATTCAAGACACGAGACACTGTTGCTACCGAAACTCCGGCCTTTTTTGCTACATCCTTGATGGTCGCCATAGTTGCTCCTTTCCTCAATATGTAACGGATTACATCAATCCACAAAAAATAATTGCCGTCCACTCCGTTCACATCCGACTTTATCAAATCCCCTCGAATGCGTTCTTATGAAACAGCAAATGTAACGGATTACATTCGTAAGTATAACACACTCTTATCTATAATTCAAGTGTAATATTATCAAAAAACACTTTATTTTTTTAGAGATAAATCACAATTATCTCAAATTTTGAGGCATGAGAGTTTGCAGAAAACGCCGATGGCAAGTCCACGGCGTTTTCTGCAATGAAATCATATTTTTTCTGAAAAAACAGCGATTAAAATCAATCAAGATATCTGAATTCAAACTGCTCTATCGTCATGGGTTCCGCATAATAGCTCCCCTGTGCCTGCTCACATCCGACATTTTGAAGCAGTTCCAATTGTTCTTGTGTTTTCACACCGCCGCAGGTAATTCCAAACCCCATTTCCTTCATCATGGAGACAAAGTGTTTAATAATCGTATTAGTATACAACACTCGATTATTATATCCTAAAAATTCATCCGACAACTTGATGCTATTTGCCGGAAAGGAAATAATATGTTTCAGCGGAGATTCTCCGAACCCGAAACGATCCACTGACACATGAAATCCACGTTTCATCAACTTATTCATTAATTGTCTCAGCGGCACAGGATTATTGCCAAAATCTTTTTCCGAAAAGCTGAATTCCAAATAAGAGAGGGGAACTCCATACTGTTTGCACAAAGCGCAAATAAATGCAGCTCGATTCGGATCCAAAGCCTCATCACGGGATAATTTTATCGAAACCGGTATCATGCGTTTGTGACTTTTCAGCCAATGCTGTAATGTTTTTAAAACATGTTTCATCACAAAAAGATCTACTTTGACCATTAATCCATGCTTTTCCAATATCGGAACAAATTCATCCGGATAGACAAAACGATCTCCGCGTTTCCAATGCACAACCGCTTCAGCACCCACCATTTCTCCGTCCGAAATATGGAAAATCGGCTGTAAAAGTATCGCAAACTCTCCCTGTTTTAAGGCAAGTTCCAAATCAACGACCATTTTTCTTTCCCTGCTTAATTGCATCTTGAGCTGGTCATCAAATAAACGGCAGGTGTTTTTCATCTGACCTTTGGCGCTCTTTCTTGCAACATCTGCGTTCTGGATTGCTTTCAGAATACCGTCTTCTATCCTTTGGATCTCACAAATGCCTGTATTAACATAGATATTGATATCACTGTATTTTTCACGAAAAACCTTAACAATTCTATTATTATTCCGGGAAATATAGTCTTTCAGCATTTCCAAATCAGTGACTGACAAAACCGAAGTGAATCTGTCATCCGAAATATGGGCAACACAAAGCCGTCGATTTGTAGTCCCTGTCCTGAGAAGATCGGCAAAAGTTTGCAAAGCCTCTTTACCCGCCATAAAGCCATGACGTTCGATGATCTCACTATAATTTCCCAGATTAGAGTAAACAATAGCAAACGTACTTTCCGGATTATCCTGCAAAAAGCGTGCCACTCTCTCCAGAAATAATGACAGCGAACAAACCCCTACTATTTCACTGTTAAGCCCTTCATATTTATGAACAAACTTACCGGCATACTGTTTTTTCAGAATATATGGTGAGATAATCTCCGTCAATTTTTGTAATGTTTCCGTTTCGGTTCTGCTCCAGAAAGCTTCACTTTTTTCGCGTACCGCTGCAATGCTTCCAATGATTTCATTTCCATTCACAATAGAATATTCAGCCGCAATATCCGTTTTTCCACCGTTAAATTCATTCAATAATTTACGGTAGGAATCGCTGTTAAAATCGGCAGTTAATTTACAATATTTTTGTTCCGGAATAGGATCGTCCAACCGATCATTTCCATATGCATACAGCTCATTGCAAGTCAGATCATCGTCCATTGTCCCGTTATGCACAAGATAACTGATTTTTGCATACTTACTATCAGGGAAAACTTCTTTGATATATAAGCAACTTAACTTGAAATAACGCCGCAAACAGAAAAGCAGCAATTTCACTGCACTGTCAAAATCCTTTGTTGTAGACAGCAGCCCTGCTGCCCACTCCCACAGTTTTCTTTCTTGCGTATCTTCTGCGGTTTGATGAAAATCCTTTATGGTGCAAGCATTAATAAATGTCCGTTCCTGATCGGAACCGACAGACTGACCGTTATAAAACATAATCATATTTTTGCCCATATTTTTAGAGCGGTATAATGCTTGAGAGGCTTTCAATAACATATCATCAAAGTTGCTGCACCATTTCACGCAATTCACAATACCGATGCTGCCGGTTAACTGTATATCAGAAAATTCCCCGACATACAATCCGCGAATATCTCTGCAAATATTGTCTGCAATGTTTGATGTTTCTCCCAGCGAAGCCGTTTTCAGAAAGAGTGCAAATCTGTCTCCTTCAATGCGACCGGCATATCCCTGATACTTCAACGTATAGTTTTGCAGTAAGGAAGCAATATTTCGCAACAAGGTATTTCCAAATATAAAACCAAGACGTTCATTGACCCTTTCAAATCGATCTACATCAAGCAGCAAAAAAGCAACAAATTCATTTTTATGCGAATGAAGCATCTCGGCTTCCACTAAATAGCGCAATTGCGATTTGGTGTAAAGCCCGGTCAGCTCGTCACGTTCCGAAGCCGTGTGCGAATGCATTTGCACCGTCTTTTTCTCATTAACGTTGGTGATTTTTCCAAGAATAGCCCGCACACATTCCTTATCATCCAACAGAGGAATATTTTCAATACAATACCATTCGGGGACCTCATTGTTCTTTTTGCAGCGAAATTCCGTTGTAACTTCATTTTTATTTTCTATGCATTGCAGGAAGCTTTCTCTCAACACCTCGTTTGCTTCCGTAGAAAACTGAAGCGGCGAATAATCCGGTTCCGTATGGAAAGTACAGTCATGAATCACAATTTGACAATCAGAAAAATCAGCAACAACAGTAGCTTTTTTTGCCAAGCGCTGTTCTTCGGCTTTCGCATAATATGCATTATCACAAATCACACTGAATAAGCTGTCCTTTCCTTCCTGAATGTTCTTTTGCAAATATCCTTTTTCTTGAACCCAAACAGCAGTGTGATCTTTTTTGATCAAACGGTACTCCACTTCATATTGATCCTCATTTTCAAGCTGAAAATGGATACTGTTGTTTACGAAACCCACGTCACGGGGATCAATCAGATTATTATAGGATCCGTTGGTAACCTGATCATACTCCGGAATGGTGTATCCCAAATATTGGACCAAGTTATCGCCCGTCAGTAAAATAGTTCTCTGCTCATCATAGGCAGTGATCAAAGTTCCGCCAATGATCGCGTCATTCAATAGGTTAAACGCACGGGGATCAATGACTTCATCCGTAAGTGTCTCCGCCTTTGAAAAAGAATGTAGGTTATCTTTTAAGAAATCGTAACAAGTCGGCATCTGCAAATCGCCGATCAACCATTTGCCGTTCTCCAAGAAATAAGATACATGAATCCGAACAATGACAGTAAATGATCGATCATCAACGGTTGTACCGAACAATTCCACTGTTCCGATCCCATCTGCATGCTTTTCAGATAAGGCTGTCATCTGCATATGATGCATGATGATCCGCCAAACAGATATTTTATCGTTTTGACTTTCCCATAAACTTTTTCCCGGCTTTTTGTCATTTTGATTGCTCAAATTAGGATACCAAAGATCACTGGCCTTTTCTACGTCCCGATCGATTAAATAGCTATGTAAGAAATTTTCTAAAATCCCCCTAAATGTTGCCTCTTTAATTTCTTCTTCCTCCTTGACCATACATGATACGCCCCCACATTTTTCGATATCATTTCATCTAATATCATTATACACCTCTTGTCAATATATACAGTATGTTTTTATTTTAACAACGATTTCATGTACGTATTATTTTAATAAATTGAAAAAGTATTTTACAAAATGGTAGTCAAGTATCCGTTCCGATATAAAAAAAGAGAGGCCACACTTTTGGTGCGCACCTCTTTTTCTATCCTCAATAGCTCTTATTTATTTTTTTTAATAGACGCAAATACAACAATCATATACAAACTGATTACGCCGATCAACATGATAGCCATCAACAAAACTTTATTGCTGACTCCTGTTATCGGTAAATTCGCCATCGGAATTTCCTCATCCTGAATTTTCACTAACTCTCTATTACGATCGGATGCCGGAGATAACGGAACAGATGGATCCTCGATAACAATGATCTCGGACGAGGTCTCGGATGAGGTCTCAGATGAGGTTTCAGATGATGTCTCAGACGAGGTCTCGGATGAGGTCTCGGACGAAGTCTCGGATGAAGTCTCGGATGAGGTCTCGGATGAGGTCTCAGATGAAGTCTCGGACGAGGTCTCAGATGAGACCTCGGATGAAGTCTCGGATGAAGTCTCGGATGAGGTCTCGGATGAAGTCTCGGATGAAGTCTCAGATGAGGTCTCGGATGAGGTCTCAGATGAGGTCTCGGATGAAGTCTCAGATGAGGTCTCGGACGAGGTCTCGGACGAAGTCTCGGATGAAGTCTCAGATGAAGTCTCAGATGAGGTCACAGACGATGTCTCGGATGAAGTCTCAGATGAGGTCTCAGATGATGTCTCAGATGAAGTCTCGGACGAAGTCTCGGATGAAGTCTCAGATGAGGTCACAGACGAAGTCTCGGATGAAGTCTCGGATGACACCGGAGGAGTTGGAACGACACCGTTACCGATCACGAAATGACTGATCTTACCGTCAACTGCCTCAGCAAATGATTTTGCGGCAGCATCATCTTTCGTAAAAGCATAAATACCAAATTGTGCTTTTAAAGAAGAAAGATCAAAAGTTCCATAGCCGCTGATAAAATAGTAATCCTCTTTGGAAACCTTATTCAGACCTAAGTGTTGGGAAGCGTTCGCGGCAACCAGTTCATTCACTTTCTGTGTTTTCTGTTGTGCAGAAAGTTCCTGCTCAGTCCAAACAATAGCAAATGTCGCCTGTTTGACAACCACCGTGTTATAGCCGGTTATTTCAGTGCGCGAAACGTTTTTTACCTGTTGGTAGGACGCATCTGCGGAAACAGCCGATTTACTGCCGGCAAATGTAGGCAGTGCAACTACCGTCATCATTGTAATGCAAACCAAAACAGCAATCAAAAAATTTTTCTTTTTCATAAGAAACAATCCACCTTTTGATGATAATCAAATCTTTGATGTCTTTATTGTATTACGTCTCAGTCACATGTCAGTCACAAAAACAATTAATTTCAAAAATATATTTATTATTTTGCGACCGTGTGAAAACTTTCTTGTTCTTTCTTATTTTTGACTATTACTTCCATTATCTGTTAAAAAAAAGTTTTATAATAATCTCAAATATTGACATAGAATCTGAATTGACATTGTTAATCAATATATGCTAGTATTATGTTATTGCGATCAAGAACGCCGAAAACTCGGTTAATACCTGATCGCAATAGAATGACTTTTATAATAAAAGGGGATCATGAAAATGAAAAAAGGAGAAATATCTGTTAAAGCGGAAAATATTTTACCGGTCATTAAAAAATGGCTATACTCCGATAAGGATATTTTTTTAAGAGAAGTAGTATCCAACGCAAGCGATGCGATATTCAAATTTGAGAGATTAGTCGGAATCGGCAAAGCGGAAAAAGCAGAAAATGAAGAATACCAAATCACCGTATCCTTCAACAAAGAAAAAAAGACGTTGACTATTGCAGACAACGGTATCGGTATGACTGAGGAGGAAGTCATCAATTATATCGCGCAGGTGGCTTTTTCGGGAGCCGTTGATTTCTTGGAAAAATATAAAGACGTAACCGATGCGGACGGTATTATCGGTCATTTCGGATTAGGCTTTTACTCTGTCTTTATGGTAGCGGACTCGGTAGAAATAGACACCCTATCCTATCAGCCGGATGCTGCTCCGGTGAAATGGATCTGCGACGGCAGTTCCTCCTATGAGATCGGCGTCGGGGAACGAACAACACGCGGTACTACCATAACCCTCCATATCGGAGAAGAAGGGATGGAATTCCTGAATGAGTACCGCTTGCAAGAAACATTAAAGAAATACTGTTCCTTTATCGCGTATAACATCATTCTGATCGATGAGAACAAAGAGAAAAAAGAAGAGGAAGAACCGGAAAAGCCGCTGAACGATACTCATCCGATCTGGCTGAAAAATCCGAAAGACTGCACCGATGAGGAATACAAACAATTTTATAAAGATGTTTTTCACGACTACAATGACCCGCTTTTTTGGATTCATCTGAATGTTGATGCTCCGTTCCAATTAAAAGCAGTCATCTATTTCCCGAAGTTGCGTGATAACATTGACTTGATGGAGTACGGTGAGATCAAGCTGTATTACAACCAGGTATTCGTAGCGGATAACATTAAAGAGATCCTGCCGGAATTTTTAATGGTTCTGCGCGGCGTCGTGGATTGCCCCGATATTCCGATCAACGTTTCCAGAAGCTTTTTGCAAAATGACGGTTCGGTTGCGAAAATATCCAACTTGATTGCCAGAAAAGTATCGGATAAACTGCATTCTATTTTCACCGACGATCGAGAGCAGTACAACAAATATTGGGATGATATTCAACTGCTGATGAAATACGGATGTATCCGCGACAGCAAGTTCTTTGATCGAATGAAAGACGCCGTCCTATTCAAAACGGTAGACGGAGAATACTTGACCTTGGCGGAATACTTTGACAAACGGGAAGATAAAGAAAACAAGGTTGTATACTATACCGATAATAAAGCACAGCAAGCCGCAAACATTGAGCTGTTTAAAAGCAACGGCTTAGAGGTGGTAGAATGCAGCCATCCAATCGATCCTCGTTTTACGATGGAATTTGAGATGAAAGAAGAAGGAGTTAAATTTTGCTGTGTGACCGCGGAACTGCCGGACACCTTAACCAGCGGGCAATCGGTAAATGAAGAAGACATGACCGCTTTAACCGAATTGTTCCGTTCTGCGCTCGGAAAGGAAAATCTTGTGGTAAAAGGCGAATACTTCAAGGAAGAAAAAACGCCCGCTGTTTTAACACAATCCGAACAAACCAAGCGCTATCAAAATATCAGCCGCAGCTTCGGCGGTATGACAATGGATTTTCCGGAAGAATACGAGATTATCCTGAATTTAAGCAATCCGCTGATCTGCAAAATGTTATCCATGAAACAGGAAGAGGATAAAAAGGACAAGCTGGCTATGCTTTGCCAGCAGATTTATGATATTTCCTTGATGTCTCACCGCGAACTCAAAAAAGAAGAAAAAGAACAATTTATCGAACGAAACTATAAGCTGTTCGAATCTGTGCTTTAAACAAACAAACAGGGGAAAATGCCGCTCGGCATTTTCCCCTGTTTGCTTGCAAAACCATGATCTTTATTTTAGCAATGCGTCAATTTCGGATTCCACTTTGTCTTTATCCGCCGCTACACAGAAAAACAGATAATTGCCTTCCTTGCGAACAACGGCTTTTTCCAGTCTGCTGACTTCCAAAGGCGCATAATCTGCGTAGATGTCTTTCTGCTCCTGGATTCGATTGTTCACAATGGTTTCCAAACGAGATGCCGCTGCTGCGTCCTTTGCCTCGAAGACCGCAATTTCCTCCGCCGTTGCCGTCGTACTGGTGTAAACTTTGGACTTGACGATATCATCGCTTTGAACATCCGAATAAATAGAGGAAAGCATCGAAGCATCCAACGGTTCCATCGTGTCCTCAAACGTGATGTTATGATACAACGTGTCTGCCGCCGCTTCTACATCCACCGTTGCGCTCTGTCCGCAAGATGTAGCAGTTACCGCAATCAACGCCGACAATAAAATACCGCTCACTATTTTCTTAAATTTCATATATACTGCCATTCCTTTCATCTGCTTTTATTATTGATAAGCTGCCGAGCGCAGCCTATACGCAATCAAAATGATACCTATTGCACCGTATGCGTTTTTAAAAAGTCAAGCCATTTGACACAATACGGCTTTTGAAAATGATATCCGTCTGCTTTAGAAACAGCTTCATCCAAAGCCCATCCATCTTTCCCTGCCACTGCAGAAGCCGGATCGATATAATAAACTTTTTTATCAACTGCAACCGTTTTCAACATTTCATTATATTTCTCAATCTTTTCCATTCTCAGATACGAGTGGTGGGTTTCTGCGTATTTTCCGATCGGCATCACTGCTTGCAGATAGATTTGAACATCCGTCTGAGATGCTCTAATCTGGTCGATCATCGTGTGATATTTTGCCTTCGAAGTATTATAATTCGGCCACGAGATTTCATTCAAGCCCAACATGATATAAACCTTTTTATACTTGTCTTTATTCGCCGCCATATCCTGCATGACCGTTATATTTTTACCGGAGATCAATTTCGTATCCTCTAATATTTTTGACGTTGTTGCGCTTCGGTATGCATAATTTTTGACATTGCTGAGCGCAGTGTAATTGATCAGCCCGACCGCGCGGGAATCACCGATAATGGCAGCATCGTTGAAGTAAGTATTGTCTACCGGTTTGGAAGGATCCACCGGCTTGGAAAAATCAAAGCTGGTCTTGAGATAATTGGTACCGGCCCATACGGCATCGGAACTGATTTCTTCAGTCTGCACTGCCTGTGAGGATACCGGGCTTTCGCTGGAAACCGGAATCGAGGAAGCAGGCGCAGAAGATACAGGCTTCGATGACGCCGGAGCCGTCGAACTGATTTCTTCCTGCGATGACTCCGAAACAGAGGATATCTGAGAAGATGCCGAAGCGTATAGCTTGTTATGCTGCTCCGTCTGGTTCATCACCGCTGCTGCTACGATCACACTTAACGAAACAAGTGCCGCAATCCCCGCTAAAATAATCATATGTGAATTTCTTTTATTTATTTTTTTTCGCTGCATTCGGTAATACGTATCTTTCATTTTGGGAAAATCCTTTCCAATCGGCTATATATCACTGTAAAATGACGAAAAGTCGAATGAATATCTATCAAATAAGTGGATCATTTCGATTTTACCTAATATAATATAAAAGTATCGGCGCTCCGCGCCACATCTGCTCTGCTTTTTATTATAACCCTTTCCTCGAATTATCTCAACTACTTTTTCCGTTTTTCCTAAAAATTTATATTTTGTTCTTATCTTTTTACAAAGCCGCCAAACCCAAGAAAAAGTATTTCTAAATTACCGGAAAATACCTTGATTTTTAGCAAAAGAATTGGTACAATATATAAAAGAAGAAAATAAAATGTCATATAGAAAGGAACGGTTAATCATGAAACTTTTTTGTAAGATTTTTGCATCTATTCTTGCTGCGCTGTGTGTCTTTAAGGGGCTTCAATTGCTGATAGACTTTCTGTATGATAAATATGGAAAAAGATACATTCAATCAGAAGAATTTTAATGATCACTGAAGCAAACGACCGGTTCCAATGATGAACCGGTCGTTTTTCTGTCCGCTGATTGCGGATCAATCCTGTTTGATGTTATCCCAATACTTTTTGGCGGCTTGTTCATTTTTGTTGTCGCCGTATTCGTAATACACACGATCTTTGATGCTGTCGGGCAGATATTGCTGTTTGACATAATGATTCGGGAAAAGATGGGCATATTGGTATTCCACCCCCCGTCCCATTTTTGCCGCACCTCCGTAATGGCTGTCCTTTAAATGCTCCGGTATCTCCCCTGCGTTTCCGGCCCGCACATCATTCATCGCCGCGTCAATCGACATAATCACGCTGTTGGATTTCGGAGCGGTTGCGAGCAGCAGCACTGCCTGTGCCAACGGAAGCCGTGCCTCCGGCAATCCCAATTGCATCGCATTATCCACGCAGGCTTTCACAATGGAAACAGCCTGGGGATAAGCCAACCCGATATCCTCGCTCGCAATGACCAGCAATCGGCGGCAGGGCGATATCAAATCTCCAGCCTCCAGCAACCGCGCCAGATAATGAAGCCCCGCATCCGGATCGGATCCGCGAATGGATTTTTGAAATGCCGATAAAATATCATAATGTTCATCGCCGTCACGATCGTACTTCATCGAGCTTTTCTGAGTCAACTTTCTGGCCAGATCCATGGTGATAATCCGCGTATCTTCCGATGAGCCGAGTGACAGACAACAAAGCTCTATCGTGTTTAAAGACTTCCTGACATCCCCGCCGCAGCCTCTTGCAATATGGGAAAGAACGCCGTCCTCCGGAACAAACTGACAGCAGTATTCTTTGCCCAAAATATCCAAACTCCGCACCAACGCTTTTTCCACTTCGGCAGGCTCCACCGGTTTAAACTCCACTACGGTGCATCGACTCAATATTGCATTATAAATATAAAAATACGGATTTTCGGTAGTCGAAGCAATCAGTGTGATCTGACCGTTTTCAATGTATTCCAGCAAAGATTGCTGCTGCTTTTTGTTTAAATACTGTATCTCATCCAAATACAATAAGATACCGTTATACCCGAACATTGTATCAATTTCCTTGACAATATCTTTGATGTCACTAATAGAAGCATTGGTACCGTTGAGCTTGTGCAGGCGCTTATTGGTCGAAGCCGCAATAATACGTGCCACTGTGGTCTTTCCCACACCGGACGGACCGTAAAAGATCAAATTCGGGATATGGCCGGACTGAATGATATTCGAAAGGAACTGTCCTTCTCCGATAATATGTTTTTGCCCGACCACATCCTCCAGCGCAGAAGGACGAATACGATCTGCCAATGGTGTTGCCATAGTTATGCCTCCCTTCGATAGCTGATATGATAAATATTGCCGCCGCGGACAGCGGCGGCAATATTGGCATGTTACTTATTCATACAAAGGATATTTCTTACAAAGTTCTTCTACGCCGGCACGAATGGTATCACATGAATTTTCAAAATCGGTAGCGGTCAAATAGATGAACTCAGCAATTTTTTCCATATCGGCTGGCTGCAGACCTCTGCTGGTTACTGCCGGTGTTCCGATACGTACGCCGCTGGTAACAAACGGACTCTGCGGATCATTCGGTATTGCGTTCTTGTTTGCCGTAATATAAACCTCATCCAGCCGTTTTTCCAACTCTTTGCCGGTTAAATCAAAGTTTCTGAGATCTACCAACATCAAATGATTATCCGTTCCGCCGGACACCAACTCAAAGCCACGCTCCATCAAACCTTTCGCCAATGCCTGTGCGTTATCTACAATCGTTTGCTGATACACTTCAAATTCCGGCTTTAATGCTTCTCCAAAACAGACAGCCTTCGCTGCAATGGTATGCATTAACGGACCGCCTTGTGTTCCCGGGAAAACCGCCTTATTGATTTTAGCGGCAAGCTCTGCCTTACACATAATCATGCCGCCGCGAGGACCGCGCAATGTTTTATGAGTAGTAGTAGTAACAATATCTGCATAAGGAACCGGCGATTGATGCAGCCCTGCAGCAACCAAGCCGGCAATATGAGCCATATCGACCATGAAATAAGCGCCGCACTCTTTTGCAATCTCAGAAAGCTTTTCAAAATCAATTGCACGCGGATATGCACTGGCACCGGCAACAATCATCTTCGGCTTGTTCTCCAACGCCAAAGCACGAACTTTATCATAATCAATGCGATGTGTATGATCATCCACACCATACGGGATGAAATTATAATATTTACCGGAAATATTAACCGGCGAGCCATGTGTTAAATGTCCTCCGTGCGCCAGATTCATACCGAGTACAGTATCACCGGGTTCCAGCAAAGCAAAATAAACCGCTGTATTTGCCTGTGCGCCGGAATGTGGTTGAACATTAACATGCTCTGCTCCAAACAATTCTTTCGCCCGCTCGATGGCAATATTTTCAACTACATCGACATACTCACAACCGCCATAGTATCTTTTTCCCGGATATCCTTCCGCATATTTGTTGGTCAGGACACTGCCCATAGCAGCCATTAC
>JAQXIB010000246.1 GCA_029007575.1 Clostridiales bacterium
ACGATAGCAAAGCATTTTGCCGTTGTTTTTGAATGAGCAAAGTGCAAGGTTTTTGATTGCTTTTTGAGAAAACCTTGCACTTTGTATTTCGATTTCATTCTGAAATCGAAATCTGTGTTTGCATCAAAGAATATCTGAACCAAGAAAAATCCGAAATTTCGGATTTTTCTTGGTTTATACGGCGAAAGCCGTTCGAAAAAATCAAATTTTTGATTTGTTAAGTAGACATTATTTATTACACCACAAATGTCGTTTGTGTTTCTGAATAAACTATTAAATTTTGCCCGTTTTCCCAAAAAAGTAAGATTCTTGTAAGAATTTTGACCTTATCTCGCCAATCGATAAATCTGTTCCATATCCTCTTGAGTTAAAACCCGAAATCCGCCGATGGTACGGGTTCCCTCAAAGCTGCAATGGTAAGCAAGCAAACGGCATTGTTCTTCGGTCAGTGATATTCCCAATTCAGAAATGGAGGTCGGCATACCGATTTCGTGATAAAAGCGCTCCATGGCCGATATTCCCTCCAACGCAAGCTGCTCGGCATTTCCTGCTTTCTCGGATATTCCCATGACTTTCACGGCAAACCGCGCGAATCGTTCCGCATTCGTCCGATAAACATACCGTGCCCAACTGCCCCATATAGCGGCAAGTCCCGCACCGTGTGCCACATCAAACATCCCGCTCAGTTCATGCTCCAATTGGTGGCTTGCCCAATCTCCCGCTCTGCCGCATCCGGTCAAGCCGTTATGCGCCAGGCTGCCTGCCCACATAATTTCTGCACGCGCCGTATAATCGCGCGGACTGTCGACAAGGACTCTTGCGTTATGAAGCACCGTTCGCATCAGTGCTTCGCTGATTTCATCAGTCAGCTCGGCATCATTGTCGGTCGTAAAATAGCGTTCCATGGTATGCATCAAAATATCTACACAGCCGCAAGCCGTTTGATACGCCGGAAGCGTATAGGTAAGCTCCGGATTTAATACGGCAAAACGGCAGCGGGCATAATCGGTGCTCAGTCCTCTTTTCTGCCAGGTCGTATCGTTGGTGATCACCGAAGAATCGCTCATCTCACTGCCGGCTGCCGCAATCGTCAGCACCGCACCGACAGGCAAACAACCGGACGGTCGCATTTTTTTGCTGTACAGATCCCATACGTCGCATTCATTTGCCATGCCGTAGCCGATTGCTTTCGCAGAATCAATGACACTGCCTCCGCCGACAGCCAGCAAAAAATCCACCTTTTCCTTTTTACATAGCGCAATGCCTTCATAAACTTTGGACAGCCGCGGATTCGGCACTACGCCGCCCAAGCTGACATAATCAATCCCCGCCTCGTTTAAGCTGTGATAAATCCGATCCAGCAATCCGGATTCTTTTGCGCTTTTTCCGCCGAAATGCACAAGCACCTTACGGCATTTTTCCGCCCGGATCAGTTTTGCCACCTGTGACTCGGCATCTTTTCCGAAAACCACCCTCGTCGGCGTGTAATAATTAAAATTTTTCATGTTACCGGAGCATAGGTCTGTCCCACATGCTCACTCCCACCTTTCCAAAATAATAATCATCTGGTATACAGCAGACAGTTTTTCTTGCATTTTTCTTGGTTATAGTTTTATTATCACCAAAACAGATATGACTGTCAAGTACACCAAAGCAAATATTTCACAAACCGGTATAATTCTTTTTGTATTGGCAATCCTAGTGTTAATTCTAAAACAAAGATTGTATAAAGGAGCATCTGTAAACATGGACCATTATTTAAGCAATCCGGATATTCCGATGGGGCTAGGAATGGCACTTGCACAAAATATCACCGCCATGGAACGATTCGCGGCGATGTCCGAGCAAGAGCAGCAGCACATCGTGTCGCTGACCCATTCGATCGAATCCAAATCGGAAATGCGTGAATTTGTCAACCAAATCGCACACGGAAATTATCCGACAGCCTAATACTAAAATATTCCGCGGCAATTAGGGGTCCAACCCAATTGCCGCGGAATATTTTTTGGCTAACGATGTGCAATCACTCCCAAAAGCTGCACATCATGAGAAATATAATGCTCTTTCATCGTCTGTTCTTCCGAATAATCGGTGGACAGATATTTTTTATTGTCATCTGCAAACACAGTGACAATAATACTCTCCGGTCCCAGCTTCTCCTGCGCCATGATGCAGCCGATAAAGTTGGCTCCCGAAGAAATGCCGACGCCGATTCCAAGCACCCTTGCCAACATTTGCGACATGATAATGGAATCGGTATCATCCACTGATATCACATCGTTTACCTCGGACATCTTTAAAATGTCCGGCACAAACTCGTCCGATATTCCTTGAATGCGATGTTTTCCCACTTTGTATCCGGTGGAGATCGTAGGAGAATTTAACGGCTCCAACGGATAAACCTGACAGTCAGGATTCTGTTCACGAAGCCGCCTGCCGATTCCCATCACGGTGCCTCCGGTGCCTACTCCCGCAACCACACCGTCCGCCCGCAAGCCAAGCGCTTCTAGTTGGTGCACGATTTCCGTACCGGTCATCAGGTAATGCGCTTCAGCATTATCCTCATTGGAAAACTGACGCGGCAAAAATACACCGCCCTCCTCAGCCAGCTTCTCTGTCATCGCAATCGAGCCGAGAAAACCACCCTCTTCTTTAGACACCAGCCGAACCTGAGCACCGTAGCTTTGCATTAAATTGATGCGCTCTTTACTCATCCAATCCGGCATATAAATGATGACATCATGTCCGAGATAACGCCCCACTGCCGAAAAAGAAATGCCGGTATTTCCGCTTGTTGCCTCCGCGATTTTATCCTCCGGATGAATGGCGCCGGTTTCATATGCTTTTTTTAATATATAATAAGCCACCCGATCCTTGATACTACCGGTGAGATTAAACGCTTCCGCTTTTGCAAAAATACGCCGTTTTTGTCCTTTAAATAAAAAATGTATTTCCAATAAAGGTGTATCGGAAATCATTCCGCTGATTCCGTCAAACCGCTTTTTGATGCTCTCGTCCATATTCATTGCCCCTATTTATCTGTTTTTTAACGGTGCCGATTTCGGTCACCGTTTCTATTGTAACAATATTCTGACAAAAGTCAAATTTATTCCGGTGCATATCGTTTCATAATTTGCTGTGCAACCCGTATGCCGTCAACAGCGGCGCTCATAATACCGCCTGCATACCCTGCCCCCTCACCGCAAGGATACAGTCCACGGACCGTCACCGACTCACAGTCTTCTGTTCGCAGGATACGAATCGGAGAGGAGGTGCGGGTTTCGGGTCCGGTCAACACAGCATCCCGTACAGCGAATCCCGGCAGTTTGCGGTCAAACCGCTGTAAGCCGACCTGCATCATCTTTCGGACAAACTCAGGATACAACTGGGAAAAATCCGCTGCTTTTACGCCAAGGCAATAACTGGGATCCACCCTTTCCAAACGCAATCCGGGTTTTCCCTCTAAAAAACTGCCGACATCCTGTGCCGGAGCACGATAATCACAGCCACCCAATGCAAACGCCCTGTTTTCCAAAAGCCGCTGGAAACGAACCCCGTCCAGCGGATGTGTCCCGTAATCCTGCGGGGATACTGATACCACCAAGGCGGAATTGGCATTTTTCTGATTTCTGGAAAATTCACTCATGCCGTTGGTAACCACCGTATCTTCCTCCGAACAGGAGGGAACAACAAAGCCTCCCGGACACATACAAAAGGTATAAACGCCACGATCTCCGTCCCGATAAGAAAGCTGATACTCACCGACCGGTAAATTTGGATGATCGAAATACTTGCCATATAACCCTTTATTAATATCTTCCTGCAAATGTTCGATGCGGGCGCCTACCGAAAACGGCTTTGCTTCCATTGTGACCCCCTTTTGAAATAACATCTCAAAGCTATCCCTTGCACTGTGTCCGATCGCTAAAATTGCATTTTCTGTCTGTATTGTTTCCTGATTGGCGACGACCCCTGTCAACCTGCCGTTTTGAAACAGCACATCGGTCACCTGGGTGCAAAAACGGACATCCCCGCCCAGTGCCAAAATCCGCCGTCTTAAATTTTTTACGACATCCCGCAGCAGATCGGTGCCGATATGCGGCTTTGCTTTATATAAAATTTCTTTTGGGGCACCGAACTCGGTCAGCTTTTCCAACACATAATCACATCGCCGATCGGATATCCGGGTGGTCAGCTTTCCGTCTGAAAAGGTACCTGCGCCGCCTTCTCCAAACTGCACGTTGGCAGAGGGCGACAATTTACCGTGATTCCAAAACGCCTGCACGCCCGCCACTCTGGCGTCCATTTCGGCGCCTCTCTCCAACACAATCGGATGATATCCGTTTTCCGCCAGCGTCAGCGCCGCAAACATGCCTGCAGGTCCGAAGCCCGCGATAACGACAGGATGCTGTAATTTTGCGGTTCCTTTTTCAAAAGCAACCGGTTGGTTATCCAGATATTTCACGCGATTTTGTCCGAGCCGAGCCGCTGCTGATTCGGCGCATTTTTGTTCTCCGCCTGCCAAATCGACTCGCACACTATAAACCACACTGATATGCTCCTGCCGGCGTGCATCCAAAGATTTTTTCACCGGTACAATCTGCAAAATTTCATTTTGTCTGACACGGAGCAAACGCTTTGCTTCCTCAAGTGCTTCTTGCTCCGCATCATCTATGCCAATCCGAATACCGGATAACACAATCGACATTTTTTCGACCATTCCTTTCAGGCTCAAGCTGTTACCAGACCATGGGCACGCACCATATACAAGAAAAACGCCACAGAAACAGGTTTGTGACCTGTTTCCACAACGTTCTCCTGCATTTGTGTTGAATTATTTATCCGACACCCTGACCGTCACCCGATATTCACCCGATACCCAAACCAAGCCCTTATTTGGTATCGTGAATCTGACCGGACACCAGATGTCGCCTTTTGTAACGGTAACATCTCGAAAATCTACGGTAGCGACAATATCGGCGGCACTGATATTTTTCACAATATCCTTTGCACCCACGATCTTAACGTTGTTGATTCTGGTATTCAGCAATTTCACATTATAATCGGTCGGCGTATTCGCCAGCTTGATATTGGTCACTGTAAACGGCGATCTGCTGCTCATATTATCGGTCGGGAAGGTAATGGTAACCTCCGAAATATCATCGGCGTTTTTAAATCCAGCCAACAAATTTACTTCACGGGTGAACACCGAACCGACATCGATCTGACGGAAATCGATCACGCCCAACGAAATTTCCTCCAACGTATCTATGGTGCTGTTCGGAGCGGTAATTTTCAATGTGGTATGCGACATCGTATATTTCAAAGAATCAATCGGGAAGCCATCCGGCACATTGGTATATTCAAAAGTCAGCGGAACCGTTTTGGATTTCAGAATCGGGATTGTCACATCTACGAACTGCGGCTCATAAGTCAGAATATCATTAAATTCTAATTTTTTATTGTCTTTATCATAAAAACTGATTTCGCCTTTTTTGACCACCGTTTCCGAAACATGACCGACCGCTTCGGTCTTTGCCACGCATTTTGCAATGGTTTCCACGTCTTTTTGCGGACCACTGACCGTGATCTTTTCGGGTTGCGCAAAGGCTGTATCCACAATCAATCCCTCGTCAACCTCAATTTTTCCGGTTTCCACCGTGATCGGGAATTCCTGCGAAACAATGGTATCAAAGCGCACCTTGACCTGATTCGGTTTTACTTCGATCTTATAATCCGAATCCTTTTGCGCCTCCGGCAGCAATGCAACCGATAAATCCAGCGTGTATTCTCCCGCTTTTGTGACATCCACTACCCGTGCCGTCACTGAAACATCATCAGCAGTCAAGTTTCCGACCCAATAGCTTTTTCCGCTGATCACAGCCGTTACCGTGTCAAATTCCTTGGAAATCACCTTTAAGCCCGCTGTTGCGGCAGTAGAGCCCTCCAGATTGATCGTAATCGGAACGTTGGAGATTTTCACGTTTCCCTCCGGACTCACTACCGTTTTGACAACAAACAATGCAGTAACAGCAATCACAAACGACAGCACAATCACCAGTTTATTATTGTCAAATAATTTTTGAAAATTAATCTTTGGTATCTTCATTTTCATAACCATTATTGAATCTTTCTTTTTCCAGACTCAACATCCTTTACTCTAACTAAGCATTCTCGGAATGATCATTCAACCGTGTCCTGCGCTGTTTCATCAGGCTTCTCATCTTCCGATTGCTCGGATTGCCGCTTCTTACCAAGCTTTTTTCTGATTTTCTTCTCATCATTCGGATCGGTTTCCACCAACAATCTTTCCCGGAGATATTTATTCAGTGTTTCTGACGTAAATCCGCGAATCATCTCGCCGTCACTGGTCACCGATATCGTACCGGTTTCCTCCGAAACAACAACCGTAATAGCGTCAGACACCTCACTGATGCCGATGGCAGCACGATGCCGGGAGCCTAAATTATTGCTGATCAATTCCTCTTTCTGTGGCTTCGGCAAAAAGCAGGCTGCCGCCAAAATCATTCCGTCCCGGATAATAACCGCTCCGTCATGCAAAGGTGTATTCGGATAAAAAATATTGCCGAACAGCTCCGGGCTGGGAGTCGCGTTTACCATGACACCGGTGCTGAGCTGCTCTCCGAGCCTAGTCTTTCGTTCAAATACGATCAGAGCGCCGGTTGCGCTTTTGGAAAATTCCTGCACAGCCATACAGGTCGCATCAATCGCTTTGATCCAAACGGCATTTGCAGACGCATCCTTGCCGCCAAACACCCCGAAATCCGTCATCCGTGTTCTGCCGAACTTTTCCAAAGCCCGCCGCAATTCGGGCTGAAAAATCACAATAACCGCCACAATACCGATATCAAAAACCTTTTGTATAATAAATTCCAGGGTAGACAACTGCAAAACACTCGCCAAAACGTAAAACACACCCAGTAAAATCAGCCCTTTCACAAGCTGACCTGCCCGGGTTTCCCGAACCAGTTTGATACCAAGGTAAACCAGATAAGCCACCAATATAACGTCAATAATATCCCACACTCTGAAAGTATTCCAAACGCTGGAAATCGAATCAAAAAATTCGCTGATCCACACCTTGAAATTATTCCAGATCTGTATAGTCGAATCCCAAAAAGACACTAAAAACGGCATCACTCTTACTTCCTTATTTTAGACATATATTTCTGCAATATAAACCAAACACCGCCATAACAGCACATCGCAAACAAAAAACAATATAATATATAATTTTACCACAAAATTACAGGATTTCAAGCTAAACCGTATGGTTTTTTATTATTTTTTTCACCGTGTTGATAAAACACACTGCTTCAGCCTGGGTATTAAATGTTCCCGGAGAAAAACGAACACCCCCGATATCCATCGTTTCCAGGCGTTCATGCACCAAAGGAGCACAGTGCAGACCGCCTCGCAAAGCAAATCCGTTATCGCTCAGCTTCTGTGCGGTTTCCATTGAAGTCATCCCTTGTATATTAAACAGCACGATCGGTAAATATACACCGGGTTCAAAATTTCCCTGATACAAAATCACGCGATCCATCTTCTGCAATTCCCGGTAGACATACCGACAAATACTCATTTCATGTCGGTAAATTTCAAACGGCTTTTTTCTCTTGATATAGTCCAATCCGGCTGACAAGCTTAAAATGCCCACTGTGTTGACTGTCCCGCTTTCATACCGGTCCGGATTAAAATCCGGTTGTTCCATACTGTTGGACACGCTTCCGGTTCCGCCCTCCATCAGCGTGCCGATCGGTTCGATATCGTTCAAAATCATCAATCCCGTTCCGGTCGTTCCATACAGGCCTTTATGCCCGGGTATACATAAAATATTGATTCCCATTTCTTTTACATCAATCGGCAAAACACCGGCGGTTTGGGCGGCATCCACAATCAGTTTCACACCGTGTTTCCGGCACAATCCGGATATTTTTGCAATAGGCATAATCTTGCCGATTACGTTTGAGCCGTGTGTAATCACGACCGCTTTGGTATTGGCTCTCATATTCTTTTCCAGTTCGGTTAAAATCTGCTCGTCATTTCCCATCACATCCGCAACATTATAGGTAATAATTCCGTCTTTCTGCAATGCATATAACGGTCTGAGCACCGAGTTGTGCTCCAGGCAGGAGGTAACCGCATGGCCGCTCTTGAGCACGCCTTTGATAGCCATATTCAACGCGTGGGTACAATTGGTGGCAAAAATCGTATTTTCTACCTCGGCATTAAAAAATTCCGCCGCTTTTTTTCTTACTTCAAAAACCTTTTCGGAAGTTTTCATCGATATCGTATGCCCGCTTCGCCCCGGATTTCCGCCGTAGCATAACACAGCATTCTGGAGGGCGGGCAAAATAGTCCGCGGCTTTGGAAAAGTCGTCGCCGCATTATCAAAATAAATCATTGTTTTCACCATGGATGATTCCTGAAAAAGGAAGCACCCATCTCTCCTTTATCAGTTTCATGATGCCGATCTTTCTTGGATTCCGAAGACCTAATACTAAAATAACCGCAAAAACCTTACGATTGTTATTTGGTATTGTTCGGTAACCATAAAAAAGACGGTCTCCGGAAATGAGTATCCCAAAGCCGCCTTTTGATTCTTCATTTTTATGGCTATTCCTTTCTGAACGTTCATGCGGTTTTGAGAAAATAACGGATGAGTCTAACCTTCAGCATTTCCTCTGCTGAAAAACATCCAAGCGGCGTTTGAAAGGAATGTACCGCATTCCTTTCAAACCGATACCGCAAAAGCAGTTCACTGAATCACGCCAAGTACCTTAATCCCCGCTTCGGTAAGCAATGCCGCAACTTCCTGCGCGTCTCCGTTAATTGCGAGGCTGTAACTGCAGCCTTTTTTCTTCAGTTCCTCCGGCGTTCGTTCAATATAAGCGTTGATTCCTTTTTTGGCAAGATAATCTCTTGCTTTATAGGCGTATGTGATCGACGTCAGCATAATTAACTGCTTATTCATCCTCAACAACAGCCTTTCTGATCAAATTAAAAAACCGAACCGCCGAAAAGGATCCGGGGCAAGAAATTGCTCTTTTGAACCAATCCGCACAATCCGGTAAAGAAACCGATAAATTTCTTCTATACATTCTATGCTGTCGGATAATTTTTGGAACATACAAATTTGCATGATGTCGCAAGGATTATTTGGTTAACAAACAGACAGCATGAGCAGCCATGCCTTCTTTGCTCCCGGTAAAGCCCAGTCGTTCTTCGGTGGTGGCTTTTACGCTGATTTGATCCGGATCCACCCCGCAAACCTCGGCAATATTCTTCCGCATTTGCTCAATATACGGCGCCAGCTTCGGTGCCTGTGCCAGTATCGTGCTGTCAATATTTCCGATGGAATATCCCTCTTGTGCCACGATTTCCACCGTCTTTTTCAGCAACAGCATACTGTCAATATTGTAATATTTTCCGTCTGTATCCGGAAAATGCTGCCCGATATCCCCCTTTGCCAGCGCACCGAACATACTGTCCATGATGGCATGCACCAAAACGTCCGCATCGGAATGTCCCTCCAGTCCATATTCATACGGTATTTCCACACCGCCTATAATCAGCTTTCTTCCCTGTACCAACCGATGCACATCGTATCCATGTCCTACCCGAATATTCATGTTTTCATTCCTCCCGCTTTCCTGCAACAACGCTTCGGCGATCTGCAAATCGCTCGGCGTTGTCACTTTAATATTGCTGTCCTGCCCGTATACAATGCGGATTTCCGCCCCGATCGCTTCCAAGAGCTGACAATCATCGGTATAATCGGCATTGTTTTTCTTTGCCTGCTCGCATCCCTGCAAATAAAGCTGTTTTCGGAATACCTGCGGCGTCCGAATGGCAACCATTTTCTCTCTGGGCAAGGTTTTGACGATTCGCTGACGGTCGATCAGTTTTACAGTATCCTTAACAGGTACACCCAGCGCCGCCGCGCCGCAGGAAAAAGCAGCATCAAAAACAGCAATGATATCTTCTGTGTCTATCAGTGGTCTTGCGCCGTCATGAATGGCAACATAATCAAACCGTGCGTCAGCTACGGCAAGCGCATTGGTTACCGATTCCTGGCGGGTGCGTCCGCCGGGCACCACCAACACCGGAACATCCAACGGATAATGGCTGACCAAGCGGCGAACCGCATCCATATCCTCCGGCTTCGCCGCGACGATCATCTCACCTACACTGTCTATATGGTGAAAAGCCTTCAAAGCACGAATCAGCACCGGCACACCGGCAAGCCGATACATTGTTTTATGAATTCCCCTCATCCTGGTGGCGTTTCCCGCCGCAGGAATAATCACTGATACGCATCTGTTGTCCATATATAATTCCCTTCCGAAATAAAATTTCACAATTGATTAAATAACAGCAAGCGATCATCTTACTTGACCGTCAGTTTTCGCTTATCCGTTTCAAAAGCTGTCGGTGACAGCTTCTTTTTTAATTATTTACTGGTAAGCGGAAACGGTGCTGCCTTGCAGCAGACGGTCGTCTTACTTGACCGTCAGTTTTCGCTTATCCGTTTCAAAAGCTGCCGGTGACAGCTTTTGAAACTATTATACTATATAATATGAAAAAAATAAATCCAATTTTTTCTTTTATGGATTTATGTTGTATCAAGTTGACGAAACCATAAAAAGAAGCTATAATAACGCATGTAGAGCAACACTGATTCAAAATGTCAATTGATTCGAAGGAAAGGGCGTATGAAACATGGCAGTATTGGTAACCGGAGGAGCCGGATATATCGGTTCTCATACCTGTGTAGAGCTTTTAAATGCCGGTGAGGAAATTATTATTCTGGATAATTTTGTAAACAGCAAGCCGGAAGCGTTAAACAGAATCAAAACCATCACCGGAAAAGATTTTCGGTTTTATGAAGCGGATTTGTTGGATAAAGAAGCCATTGACAAGATTTTCAACGAAAACAGCATTGACGCAGTCATCCATTTTGCAGGGCTCAAAGCCGTCGGCGAATCGGTCATGCAACCGATTCGTTACTACCACAACAACATTACCGGCACGTTGAATCTCTGCGATGTGATGCAGGCACACAATGTAAAAAAGATGGTATTCAGTTCCTCTGCTACCGTATACGGAACACCGAAAACCGTTCCGATCGATGAAACTTTTCCGTTGTCCACCACCAACCCCTACGGCAGCACAAAATTGATGATCGAACAGATTCTGCGGGACATATACACTGCCGACCATGATTGGAGCATCGCCCTGCTGCGTTACTTCAACCCGATCGGCGCCCACAAAAGCGGACTGATCGGCGAAGACCCGAACGGCATCCCGAACAACTTGATGCCTTATATTGCGCAGGTTGCAATCGGCAAGCTGGAATGCTTGGGCGTGTTCGGCAACGATTATCCGACCCACGACGGAACCGGTGTGCGTGACTATATCCACGTCGTTGATTTAAGTCTCGGCCATCTGAAAGCACTTGCAAAAATCAGAAAAGACAAGGGTGTAGACGCATATAATCTGGGTACCGGCAAAGGATATTCCGTATTGGATGTCGTAGCCGCATTCGAAAAAGCTAGCGGCAGAAAAGTCAAATATCAAATCAAACCGCGCCGTCCGGGCGATATCGCTGAATGTTACGCTAATCCTGAAAAAGCAAAGAAAATCCTCGGTTGGGAAGCAAAGTACGGGATTGAAGAAATGTGCAGAGATTCCTGGAACTTCACCCAAAAAAATCCGCAAGGACTATAACTCCGTTTTTAACGGTCTGAGCTGGAGCGAAACAAAATTTGTTTTGCTCCGGCTTTATTGTTATCAACAAAGGGTTTTAACAACTTTTTGTTGCGATTCCGGATATGATATGGTATACTTATTTTATTAGTGTCATTGAGGACTGATCAGACGGATACGCAGAAATTGGTAATCATACAGGATGAAGCACCTGATGAGGCTGTCTGAAAATGAGGGAGGATTGTTTTGCGGATATTAGGAATCGACCCCGGATATGCCATTGTGGGATACGGTATTATCGAATACCGTAACAATCGGTTTACCACTATTGCCTACGGCGCTATTACCACTCCCGCAGAAATGGACTTTAATCATCGTCTGAGAGAAATTTATCAGGATATGTGTCATCTTTTAGATGTTTACAAGCCTGAACAGATGGCGGTGGAAAAACTGTTCTTTACCACCAACCAAAAAACCGCCATTGATGTGGCGCAAGCCAGAGGAGTCATCATGCTGGCGGCTGCCGAGCGGGACATCCCGTCGTTTGAATACACGCCGCGTCAGGTCAAGCAATCGGTAGTCGGCTACGGAAAAGCCATCAAAGCCCAGGTGATGGACATGACCAAACGGCTTCTGAATTTAGAAAAAGTGCCCAAACCGGATGATACTGCGGACGCATTGGCGATCGCTATCTGCCACGCCCATTCCGGACCGGTAAATCTGCGGTATCATGATATCATACATAACGGCGTTACCAATACCAAAACGCCGAAAAACAATCATGTAAAAAAGGAAGTTAACAGATGATTTACAGTGTAAAAGGCGAATTGCAGTCCGCCACCGCATCGGATTCGCATTATCTGGCAGTAGTGGAAGCCGGCGGGATCGGATATGCAATCAAAACAACTCATACCACCATGATGAAAATGCCGCCGATCGGCAGCACCGCTTTATTTTACACCTATTTATATGTTCGCGAGGACGCTTTGGAGCTATTCGGCTTTGCGGATTTAGAGGAACTCAACTGCTTCAAAATGCTGATTTCGATATCGGGCGTCGGACCCAAAGCGGCTTTATCCATTCTGTCGGACATGACTCCGCAAAAATTCGCACTTTACATTGCCACCGGTGACAGCAAAGGCTTCACCCGTTCCAAAGGCATCGGCGCCAAAACAGCGCAGCGCATTGTACTGGAATTAAAGGATAAAATAACAAATGAACAGGTTGCCGTCGGCGTAACCGACAAGCTGCCTGACATGGAGCAGATCAGTTCCAACGCCGGAGAGGCAATCAGCGCTCTGGTCGTCTTGGGCTATGCGCAATCGGAGGCCGCAGCCGCCATTGCAAAGCTCGACCAAAATCTATCGGTGGAAGACATGATCAAGCTCGGACTAAAAGCATTGGCAGGTCGGCTGTAATGAAGAACCAAGCACAAATAAGGGGGCGGAATAAAAATGTTTGATAACGATATGGATTTTGAGGAACGCCTGATCGCTCCCGAATTGACCGGTGAAGACAACGATGTAGAAGTCACGCTCCGTCCGAAAACCCTGGAGGAATATATTGGGCAAGACAAAGCAAAGGAAAACTTATCCATTTTTATCGAAGCGGCAAAAAAAAGGGATGAGGCCCTTGACCACGTCCTGCTGTACGGTCCTCCCGGTCTCGGTAAAACGACCTTATCCCAAATTATTGCCAATGAAATGAATGTCAACATCCGTATCACCTCGGGGCCGGCAATCGAAAAGCCGGGAGATTTGGCAGCGCTTTTGACCAATCTCAGTCCAAACGATGTCTTATTTATTGACGAGATTCACCGCTTATCCCGTGCCGTTGAGGAAGTGCTCTATCCCGCCATGGAGGATTACGCGCTTGATATTATCATCGGTAAGGGGCCATCGGCGCGTTCCATTCGCATTGATTTACCGAAATTCACCTTAGTCGGCGCAACCACCCGAGCAGGACAGCTTACCGCTCCGTTGCGGGATCGGTTTGGCGTCACGCTAAGACTGGAATTATATACGCCTGAGCAGCTTTGCCAAATCATTATGCGAAGCGCCGCTATTCTGGATATTCCCTGTGAAAAGGACGGCGCACTGGAATTAGCGAAGCGTTCCCGCGGTACGCCGCGTATCGCAAACCGTCTGTTAAAAAGAATCCGTGACTTTGCGCAGGTCATTGGTGACGGCGTCATTACCCGCGACATCGTTTCTCGCTCCTTAGACAAACTGGAAATCGATGAATTGGGGCTGGATTTGGTAGACCGTCGCATGCTAAAAATGATCATCACCAACTATAACGGCGGACCGGTCGGCTTGGAAACGCTGGCGGCCGCATTAGGTGAAGAAGCCGTTACCTTGGAGGATGTTTACGAGCCGTATCTGATGCAGCTCGGCTTTCTGGCACGCACGCCCAGAGGACGCTGTGCCACGGCACTGGCGTATCAACATCTGGGAATCCTGCGGGACGGACAGCAAATGTTTTAGTGGAAAATCATATCATTATCATGACTTCAATATATTTATCTTGGGTTTGAGGGTAATATTTTTGTCCTTCAAACCTTGGTTTGCGTTTGATGACAGAACACAAACCGTGAAAGGAGAAACACAATAATGGGCAGATTATTCGGAACAGACGGTGCGCGAGGCATCGCCAATACAGAGCTTACCTGTGAGCTTGCCATGCAGATCGGACGCGCAGCCGCATTGGTGCTTACAAAGCATCAAAGCCGCAAGCCTAAAATTTTGATTGGCAGAGATACACGGATTTCTTCTTCTATGCTGGAGGCGGCTTTGGTCGCCGGACTTTGCTCGGTAGGCGCCGACGCGGAGCTGATTGGTGTTATTCCCACCCCCGCTGTGGCATATCTGGTATCGAGATATGAAGCAGATGCCGGAATCATGATTTCCGCCTCTCATAACCCGGTGGAATTTAACGGCATCAAGTTATTCAGCTCGACCGGATACAAACTCAATGATGATATCGAACAGGAAATCGAAGCGCTGATCTTAGACAATCCGTAGGACATCCCGCTGAAAGAAGGAACCGAACTCGGACGGGTATATCGACGCCGTTCCGCGCCGTTTGATTACATCAACCATATCTGTGCTTCTATCGACGGCGATCTAAAAGGAATCAAAGTGGCGGTTGACTGCGCCAACGGCAGCGCCAGCACCACTGCCGACAAGCTATTTGAAAATCTGGGTGCGGAAGCGCTTGTTTTCCACGCCGAGCCGGACGGCACCAATATCAACAAGGACTGCGGCTCTACCCATATCGAATCACTGACCAAATTTGTAAAAATGCATGAATGCCAGCTCGGCGTAGCGTTTGACGGAGATGCCGACCGCTGCCTTGCGGTTGATGAAAACGGCAACGTGGTAGACGGCGACCAGTTGATCGCCATTTTTGCCGACTACATGAAAAAGGAAGGCACCCTTGCCAAAGATACCGCCGTTGTAACGGTCATGTCCAACCTCGGATTTTTCCGATTTGCAGAAAACAAAGACATCCACGCCGTTGCCACCAAAGTCGGAGACCGGTATGTGTTGGAGGAAATGCTCAAAGAGGGCTACAACATTGGCGGCGAACAATCGGGACATATCATTTTTTCGGACTATGCCACCACCGGAGACGGACAGCTTTCGGCGGTCAAGCTGCTGAGCATTATCAAAGCAACCGGCAAGCCGTTATCCGAGCTTGCCGATGTAATGGAACAGTATCCGCAGGTGATGGTCAACGTCAATGTTTCCAATGATAAAAAAGGACTTTTAAACACCGACGCCGATATCCAGAAGGCGATCCAGGGAGCCGGCAACACCCTCGGCAAAGACGGACGGATCTTAGTGCGTGCTTCCGGCACCGAGCCGTTGATACGCGTCATGGCAGAAGGCAAGGATCGCGATGCGATTCAACGATTCGCAAACGGCATCGCCGCAACGATTCAGGAAAAATTAGGCTGAACAGCGCAGGAGAACAGGAATGAGAATTGCTGACGGTTGGAAAGATTACCGTATTTTAGATACTTCCTCGGGAGAAAAGCTGGAGATGTGGGGCGACGTGTGTTTGGCACGTCCCGATCCTCAGATCATCTGGAACACACCCAAAGGGGAAATGTGGAAGAAAGCCGACGCGCATTACCGGCGCTCCAATACCGGCGGCGGTCAATGGGAATTCTATCATAAGTTGCCGGATCACTGGACCATATCCTATAAAGAGCTGCGATTTCAGATTAAGCCGACGGGATTTAAACATACCGGTCTGTTTCCGGAGCAGGCTGTCAACTGGGATCTGTTTGACCGTTTCATTCGCCAAGCCGGACGAGAAATCCGAGTT
>JAQXIB010000247.1 GCA_029007575.1 Clostridiales bacterium
GTTGTTGCGGAATATACCATAGGCAATATGAAAGGCTAATATTGGAGGAAGAAAGAATATGTTTCGTTCACACGTACTGATTTGCGGAGGTACCGGCTGTACCTCATCAGGCAGCAAGAACTTGCAGGCTGCATTGCAACAGGAATTGGAGGCAAAAGGGCTTTCTGAGGAAATCAAGATTGTTCAGACCGGTTGTTTCGGTCTTTGTGCGCTCGGTCCCATCATGATTATATATCCGGAAGGAACTTTTTACAGCAGAGTGACCGTAGAGGATATCCCGGAAATCGTAGAAGAGCATCTGCTCAAAGGTAGAATCGTGGATCGTCTGGCTTATAACGAAGTTCCGGATGAAATTACCGATGAGATTCACGCTTCGCTGAATGACACCGATTTTTACAGAAAACAGCATCGTGTTGCGTTGCGCAACTGCGGTGTGATCAACCCCGAAGTGATCGACGAATATATCGGCGTAGACGGATATGCCGCTTTGGGTAAAGCACTGACCGAGATGACGCCGGAGCAGGTTATCCAGGAAATCAAAGACAGCGGACTGCGCGGCAGAGGAGGCGGAGGCTTCCCGACCGGCGTAAAATGGGGCTTGGCGGCAATGAATGATGCCGACCAGAAATATGTCTGCTGTAACGCTGACGAGGGCGACCCAGGCGCATTTATGGATCGTTCCATTCTGGAAGGCGACCCGCACGTTGTGCTGGAAGCAATGGCGATCGCAGGCTATGCTATCGGTGCGACACAGGGTTACATATATGTCCGCGCGGAATATCCGATCGCGGTACAGCGGTTGGAGATCGCGATCGCGCAGGCAAGAGAATACGGCTTGCTCGGCAAGAACATCTTCAACAGCGGCTTTGATTTTGATATCGGCTTGAGATTGGGCGCCGGCGCTTTCGTCTGCGGTGAGGAAACCGCATTGATGACCTCCATCGAGGGCAAGCGCGGCGAGCCGAGACCCCGTCCTCCGTTCCCGGCACAGAAAGGTTTGTTCGGCAAACCGACCATCCTCAACAACGTAGAAACCTACGCAAACGTACCGCGGATCATCCTTAACGGTGCAAGCTGGTTCAACCAGATCGGCACCGAGAAATCCAAAGGCACCAAGGTGTTTGCGCTCGGCGGAAAAATCAATAATACCGGCTTGGTGGAAGTTCCGATGGGAACGACCTTGCGTGAGATCATTGAAGAGATCGGCGGCGGCATCCCGAACGGCAAGAAGTTCAAAGCGGCGCAGACCGGCGGACCTTCGGGCGGATGTATTCCGGCGCACTTGATGGACACCCCGATCGATTACGACAACCTGATCGCCATCGGTTCGATGATGGGCTCGGGTGGATTGATCGTCATGGACGAAGATACCTGTATGGTGGATATCGCGAAATTCTTCCTGGAATTCACGGTGGATGAGTCCTGCGGTAAATGCACTCCCTGCCGTGTCGGTACGAAACGGCTGTATGAGCTGCTCGAAAAGATTTGCGACGGCAGAGGCGAGATGGAAGACCTGGATACTTTGGAAGAGCTTTGCTATCATATCAAGGCGAATTCTCTCTGTGGTCTGGGGCAGACTGCGCCGAATCCGGTGCTGTCCACCCTGCGTTACTTCAAAGACGAATATATTGCGCATGTACGGGATAAAAAATGTCCGGCGGGCGCCTGCAAGAAGCTGCTCAGCTATGAGATTCAGGCTGATAAATGTAAAGGCTGTACCGCTTGTGCAAGAGTATGTCCGGTTGGTGCGATTTCCGGCAGCGTAAAAGAGCCTCATGTGATCGATAAGTCGAAATGTATCAAGTGCGGCGCTTGTATGGAAAAATGCCGCTTTGGTGCAATTATCAAGAAATAGCTCACATGAATGGGAGGATTTAATAGATGGAAACTGTAAATATAAAAATCAACGGTATGCCTTTGAGTGTGCCGAAAGGCTATACCATTTTGGAGGCCGCGCGCTCGGCGGGAATCAATATCCCGACCTTGTGCTACTTGAAGGACATTAACGAGATCGGCGCCTGCCGTATCTGCGTGGTTGAGGTAAAGGGCGCCCGCTCCTTGGTAGCCTCCTGTGTATATCCGGTCAGCGAAGGAATGGAAGTCACCACCAATTCTCCGGCAGTGTTAAAATCCCGCCGGCTGACATTGGAGCTGATTTTGTCCACCCACGAGAAAAAATGTCTTTCCTGCGTCCGCAGCGGCGACTGCGAGCTGCAGCGTTTGTGTAAAGAACTCGGCGTAGAGGATTCGGGCAAATTCGACGGTGCAAGACCGGAGTATGAACTGGACACCTCCGCTCCCCATATGTATCGGGATAATAACAAATGTATCCTCTGCCGCCGCTGTGTTGCTGCTTGTGAAAACCTGCAGGCAGTAGGGGTAATCGGGCCGAATGAGCGTGGCTTCAACACCCATATCGGTTGTGCGTTTGAAGCAGATCTGGGCGAAACTGCCTGCGTTTCCTGCGGTCAGTGTATCGTAGCCTGCCCGACCGGCGCGCTGTCCGAAAGAGATGATACCGGTAAGGTGTGGGCAGCTCTGGACGATCCGGATAAGGTTGTCATTGTCAATACGGCGCCGTCTATCCGTGCGACGCTCGGCGAAGCGTTCGGCATGCCGATCGGCACCAATGTAGAGGGCAAAATGGTAACCGCTCTGCGGATGCTGGGCTTTGATAAAGTGTTCGATACCGACTTCTCTGCCGACCTGACCATTATGGAAGAAGCAAACGAGTTTGTTGAACGGG
>JAQXIB010000248.1 GCA_029007575.1 Clostridiales bacterium
GTGCAGATCAGCAATACCGGCATCGCACCGGGCGCAGGTGTGCAGAACAAGCGGAAAGAAATAAATCAGCATACTTTGGGAATGCCGGTCATTGCCATCGGGGTGCCGACTGTGGTGGATATGAGCACCATCGCGCACGAACTTTCCGGAGAGGGGCAAAATCCCTTGCTTTCGGCAAAGGGCGAAACCATGATGGTAACGCCACGGGAGATCGATGTGATCATCGAAAAATCTGCCAGAACCTTGTCACTTGCGATCAACAAGGCGCTCCAGCCCTCCTTGTCGATTGAGGATATTACCGCGTTGGTTTCTTAAAAAAGCAGATATACTTGAAGCGCACGTTGCCGATTCTGCTGCAGCGTGCGCTTCAAGTAGGAATATCGGTGAAAGCGACATCAGCCCTCGGCAGCAGGATCGCGTTCCTGTATTTTTACCGAAACAGTATCACCCGGCTGTTTCCCGATTTTTGCTCGGATATCCTTTCGAATCCCGATAATGTGGCAGGGTGTTCCCATCCGCACCAGACTGCCGCGATAAGGAACATCGTCAAACCAGGCGTTGACCGCCACCCGTCCTTTCCCGAATTCCTTTTTTACATCGAACGGAATCTCTACATAGGCGCCGTCTATATCAGGCACCTTGCGGATGACGGCATCAAACGTATATATTTTCGGATTCATCTTTTTGCTCTCCTTTCGGTAATATTATCGGTGCAGCGCAACGGAATATGCGGCATCGGGGCATGCTGCCGGTGAAAAAGGTTGCAGTACCGTTTCCCGTATGCTAAAATATTTTTAAAAAAAGGATTGACATTCACGTAACGTCATCGTTTATACTGGCATTGAGGAGATGAGAGGATGACTTATTCCATCAAAGAGCTTGCCGATCTGTCCGGCGTCAGCACCCGTACCTTGCGTTATTATGATGAGATCGGGCTGCTGACACCGAAGCGGGAGGAAAGCAATCTTTATCGGGTGTATGGAGAGGAAGAAGTAGACAGATTACAGCAGATTTTGTTCTATCGGGAATTGAATGTGAGCCTGGAAGACATTCAGTTGCTGTTATCCTCGCCGGATTTTGACCGAAAAAGCGTGCTTCAGGAGCATCTTCTGGCGCTCCTCCGAAAAAAATCGCAATTGGAGCAGTTGATCCATAATCTCAACAGCACCATTGCGGCAATGGAAGGAGAGATCACGATGACTGATACCGAAAAATTCGAAGGCTTTAAAAAAGAACTGATTGCCTCCAACGAGAAAAATTATGGTGCGGAGGTGCGGCAAAAGTACGGAGAGGAAAGCGTCGAAAAGACCAATCAGCGCATTTCGGGATTGAGCGAGGTACAGTGGGAACAGGCAAAAGCGTTGGAAGCAAGATATCTTGACCTGCTCAAAGCCGCAGAAAAGAAAGCGGATCCCAGCTGTGCCGAAGCAAAAGAGGCTTGCCGATTGCATAAAGAGTGGCTGTTGCATTTCTGGACGCCTGAGATGTATTCTCCGCAGGCGCATATCGGCCTGGTGGAGATGTACGGCAGTGACGAGCGCTTTCAGAAATATTACGAAGGCATTTCGCCGTCCTTTTTTCTGGAAGCCGTCAAACGGTTTTATCAAGTCGGCGAGTAAAAAAGCAACGGGGCAATGATGCTCTGACGCTGCAACCAAACAAGGGGCTGTCACAAAACAGTCTCATGAAAAAAGAGCGGAGCCCGGAAGACTGAAAAAACAGTCGACCGGGTTCCTTTTTTTCGGTTTTTTTGCAGCAGCCTCTCATGACTACATGCTTTCTCACAAACCGTTCAAACTCCCAATCGGCAACATCATAAAGCGATTCGTATAAGATCCGCCGTAGTTCTTCTTTGATAAACTGTTGATACATGAGAGGATCTTTTTGTCTGGTTCTTCATTTGTTAGGTGGATGAATTGAAGTCTATTTTATTTACTGTCACAAGAAAATAAAAAGTATTTAAGACGTCTGATTTTGGCGCAAAATTGCTATTATTATGCGCATATTTATTGGTAATAAATTGCTTATAAGACTAAAATAAATACATATTCAACTGAATTATAGCAATTAATTATGTATAATGTTGGCAATACGACTAAAATATCATTGATTTTCTGATACAATTGCGTTTTGGCAAATAGCAGGAGGGCTGTTGGCATGGCGGTGAAAATAAGAAGAAGCTTATCTTATTTGTTGGTTGCAGTAATTTTTGTAGTAAATTTTCCTCATGTTGTTGGAACAGCGGCAGAAATGTTACCTGTTACTTTAAAAGCAGGAAGTCAATACAAATTTACCTTTGATTGCCAAAGTGCCGGTAAATACTATATTTACAGCGAATATAAGGCAATGGAAGGATATGGCGAAGATATAAACGCAGCTATTTATTTAGATAATACAAAACTCGATACGGTATATACTTTTGACAGAATTTACTGTAATGATCTAGCGGAAAATCAGACCTTTGATGTTGATGATAAAGGAAACCAACTCAGTCCGCAGCAGAAACAATTATTTGAAAAAACAACTGTTTCATTTGATAATACAGACGAATTATTATCATTCAATCAAGGCGTTCATCATATCACAATAGAACTTTTGGAAGAGGGAATAGAACTATATGATTTAAAAGTGTTGCCGTATAGATCGCCTCTTACATATAACGAATATATTAATCAATATTCACATGAGAAAAATGGTGAAAAGATTTTAATGGAAGGAGAAGCTGCAACTTTAAAGTCGGATAGCTGTCTTTTTCCCATCAATGATAAATCTTCCGCAGAGACTTCACCATCCAGCGCATCGTACTTGCTTCTCAATACAATAGGCGGCGCGGCGTGGAAAAAGAACGGACAGTGGATCAGTTGGGATTTTTCCGTTCCGAAAGACGGGCTGTATGAATTATCCTTTCGATTTCGGCAGAATGTTAATATGGGAATGAATTCCTATCGTAGAATTTATATTGATGGCGAAACGCCTTATCAAGAACTGTTAAATGTTTGTTTCACAAGTTCAAATTCTTGGCAGGAAAAGACAATAGGCAATGAGAAAGAAAATTACTATATATACTTAAAGTCTGGTACACATACTATCAGGCTGGAAGCAGTATCGGGCAAATACACATCGTTAATTCATGAGGCAAAACAAATCTTAAGTGATTTAAATACCATTTATAGATCTATCATTGCGATAACGGGAGTAGATCCTGATATTTACAGGGATTATTCTATCAAGGAAACCGCGCCGGAAATATTAACAAATCTTTCTGTATATGCGGCAAAATTGAAAAGGTTGGAGCAGGAATTGGTTGATATTACCGCCGGCAATAACGAGGGAAGCGGTATTTTAAAACAACTTTATCAGCGCATGGAAAACATGTCTGCAAACCATAGACAAATCGCAAAAAATATTTCTGAATTTAAATCCGGCATTTCGTCAATGGGAACTTGGATCAATAATATGGATAATAATCCTCTGGAAATTGATTATATTGTATTTGGGAGTGAAAACGGAGAAAGATTTAAACATTATAACATATTTGAACGAATGAAGTACAGCTTATCTCGTTTTATATTTTCTTTTATTTCTGATTATAACACAATTGATACCAATTTTGAAGATAATATCACAGTTTGGATCGGAACCGGCAATATCGCCGGAATTGATCAAATGACAATATTGCAGTCCATTATTTCAAACCAGTTTCAAAATCAATTTCACATAGGTGTAAATCTTAAATTAACGGCGTCCAGCGCATTACTTCCCGCTACTCTTTCGGGAATCGGTCCTGATGTTGCTTTGCAGATTGCGGGAAGCACGCCTGTTGATTACGGATTAAGAAATGCCGTAGTAAATTTGTATGAATTCCATGATGTACAAGAAGTTCTGAATAGGTTTGATAAAAGTGCATATGAGCCATTTTGCTTTAATGGCGGATTATATGCTTTGCCGGAAACACAAAGCTACTCTATGCTGTTTTATCGGAAAGATATTTTACAGTCTTTATCAATTGATATCAACAGTTTAAAAAGTTGGAAAGATATTTGGCAGGGTGTTCTTCCGGAATTGCAGAGGCAATATATGGACTTTGGCTTTTCGCCGACTTTAGAAAATTTTCTAACACTTTTGTACCAGAAAGGCGGGAGTCTTTATTTAAACAATGGGAAAAAAAGCGGTCTTGCGACAGAGATGGCAATGGAAGCATTTGATGAATTTACCATGCTTTATGACTCCTATAATATTCCGGTTACTTATGATTTTTTGAACAGATTCAGAAGCGGGGAAATGCCGTTGGCGGTTGCTGATTTCACTGTTTATAACCAGTTGAGTGTATTTGCTCCGGAAATTAAAGATCTTTGGGCAATGACAGTGCTGCCCGGAACTTATGACGAAGATGGCGTTTTAAATGCAACAGGTATCGCCACCAGCATGGGGTGTGTTATGATGGCAGATTCTGAAAACAAACAAGCGGCATGGACTTTTATGAAATGGTGGACAGATGAGGAAGCGCAATATGAATTCGGACGTCGATTGGAAGATACGCTGGGAGATGCCGCACGATATCCAACAGCGAATTTAGCGGCCTTTTCTAAAATTAAATGGGGTACAGAAAACAGAACCGTTTTAGCGCAGCAACGAAAAAATATTACGGGAATCGATCAAGTTGCCGGCGGTTATATTACCAGCAGATATTTTGACTTTTCTTTCAGAGATGTTGTTTATTCCGGGCGAGATGTACGTGAAACTTTGACTAATGCAGCACGCAAAATCGATCATGAAATTGCTTTAAAACGTCAAGAATTTAAAATCGATTAAAAGGGGAGAAAAATATGAGGAGCAAAAAAAAGAATTTTTTTGCTAAATACGGAGAGGACTATTTATTTACCTTGCCCTTTTTTATCTTGTTTACTATTTTCACGATATTGCCTGTAGTGATTT
>JAQXIB010000249.1 GCA_029007575.1 Clostridiales bacterium
ACGCTCTTTCGGTAATATATATAAGAGGTGACAATTATGTGTTTTAATGGAATGGGCGGTAACTGCAGTTGGATTATCATTATCATTTTGCTGTTGATCTGCTGTGGCGGATGCGGCAACAACAATAACTGCGGATGCGGCAACAACAATGGTTGCGGCTGCGGATGCTAACCTGATTTTCGGTAATACCTAGCCCTGTGAGCGACCGCCGCCTGCGCGGCGGTCCGCCATCGAAAAGCTCCTTTTTCAGAGGGGCTTTTCTTTTTTGGACGGCACTGCGGTTTCCTGTGCCGGGATGCGCTTGACAAATTTCTCGGTGACCAGGATCGAAGCGGCAATGTCGAATCGTCCGTGCGGCAGCTCGTTTTTGATGCAGCCGTTATAACAAATCCCGATGTTCACGCCGTGATACCGGTTGAGAAAGCGGTCGTAATAGCCCTTGCCGTAGCCCAGCCGATATCCGCTCAAATCAAAAGACAATCCCGGAATGATGCAAACCGAATCCGAAAAGTCGGTGATCTTTTTGCAGATGTCGAGCTTCGGCTCCAGCACCGAGAAGGTTGCCGGCTCTAAGTCCTGCATGGAACGGATTTGATAAAAATCCATTGCCACGACGCCGTCGGCACAGCGGGGAACGGCAACCGTCCTGCCTGCCCGCAGCATGGTGTCGATCAGGCGGAAGGTGGATACTTCGATCGGGGTGGAAACATAGGTTAATATCAGCTTGGCGCTCTGTACCTCGGGCAGAGCGGTCAGCCGTTGAAAGATCATTTCATCTTTTTGCGCTTTTTGGGAAAGGGGCATCTCCCGACGGAATTGCTTGCACTCCTCCCGCAGTTCTCGTTTGAGAATACGGATGTCGGTTACTCCCATTGCAGGACCGCCTTTAAGGAATCTGCGCGCTCTTGCCCGAGCAAGGCGGCAACCAGCGCAAAGGCAAATTGATTGGCGGTTCCGGCGCCTTTTGAGGTAATAATATTGCCGTCGGTGACCGCCGGCTCGCTGCCGATGACCGCGCCCGAAAGCTCCTGTTCAAAACCGGGAAAACAGACGACGCGCCTGCCGTTTAACAATCCCAAATGTCCCAGCACCGACGGAGCTGCGCAGATGGCGCCGACTTTTTTGCCCGCCTGATAACAGTCTGTGATTATTTTGGTGACCGCCTCGGAGCGTTCCAGATTGCGGGTGCCGGGCATACCGCCGGGCAGGATCACCATGTCGGGAAGCTCCTTTGCGGAGAGCGAAACGGCTTGCTCTGCCGTCATGTCGCAGTTCACGGTGATGCCGTGGGAGCCGGTAATGGCTTTTCCGCCGACACCGACCAGCTTCACATCCAGCTCGCAGCGCCTGAGATAATCCGCCGGGGTGAGCGCCTCTACTTCTTCAAAGCCGGGCGCGAGAAAAAGATAAATCATCATGTGCTTATGCGTGCTTTGACACGCAACCACCTTTCTATATAGCGTTTGATCAGTCTATCATCAATCCCATATACGGATGAACTGCTTTCATTGAAATCGGAAAAGAGGGCAACGGACGGAGCATTCCATAAGGCTTGATATGATGGGAAACAGCTTCCTCCGTTGTCGGGAACATCGCGACGGTTTCGGTGCAGTGCAATCGTTTGAGCAGGGCGGGCAGGCATTCGGTCAGCCTTTGCTCGGAAAGAGAAGTTTCCTTCACAGTCAACAGACCGCCATCGGGATAGCAGACCGCATAATCGGTTTCTCCGATTCCTATGATCTGAACTCCGGCATCCTGCATTTCCTGATACCAATAAGGGAAGCAGGAAGCATCGAATACCACTGACGCGCTGCGATTTTCCAGGAATTTTCGGCGGCGCGCAAAGAAATCGTCCTCCTTTAATTCGGTCAGCGGAAGAGTAGCAGCCGAGAGCAGTTGCTCTGCAGAAAGAGAAATAAACTTCATGCGCTTGTAAGAAGCGGTGTAGTATCCCCGCCGCTGATAAAAAGCGAACAGGTCGGGCGATGCCGGAATCAAGCAGGAAAAACAATCTCCTCTGTCGGCGGCAAGCGCGCAGGCGTAGTCGAGCAGCGCGGACATATATCCTTGCCCCTCATACGCCTTGGCGGTGGCGGCGGCATAAATATAATGCCCGGGATAATCGCCGTCGGCGGTATGCAGACGCACCGGCAACATCGAAATCATGGATACCGGAATACTGCCTGATCGGTTGACCGCAACAGTGATCCGGTCAAACAGCGCGTCGAAATAGCCGGCGATATACTGGTCGGAATCGCCGAAGCATTCTTTCCAGATTTGTTTGAGAAAAGGAATGTCCTGCTTTCCTGCACAGTCTAACATAAGCATCACCTGGTATTTTTGTTACGCCAACACCGCCGTGTACTTGGTCAGCAAAATGGCGGGTTGATAGGATAATTTGGCTTTCCGTAGCCCCTCCAAGCCCATGTCTTCCTCTCGGTTGATATATGTGAAGTTTGTTGCACAATGTGAAACAAACTCGTTGTTGATAGTTGGATAGGCGCCTCGCACATCGGAGAACGCCTTTTCGATATGAACGACAAAAGTATCCGAGTTGAGCGGCTCACCTAAGGTGTATCCGACGATCTCGCCGTCTACCCGTAGAATGCCGCCGACCAATCCCAAGGCATCGTAATCGCGAAACGCCTTGCGGACTGCGCAGACTTCTTTCTGCTTGCTGACATCCTCGGAGCAGCCGTTGACCGCGCACCATTTGGCATTCATTTCCAAGCATTCTTCCCGGGTTTCGGGGGTGATCTGCTCAAAGCTCCAGTCGTTTAGCTTAAACTGGTTGATATGATTGCGTTTCGCGTGAAGTTTTTTTCCGGAAAGGCTGATCAGACTTTCGGAGGTGTAGATGTAATCGAAATTGTCGCGGTCTTGCTCAAAGTGGAATTTCCCGGGAAAAGCAGCTTCCAGTTCGGCTTTTGCCGATTCGCAGATGCCGTGCATATGAAACGGTATGTTCAATTCCCGACAATGCTGCAACAGTGCTCCTATCGCCTCTGCCGCATCCGAACTGCCGGCGGGAAAGAGAAAACTCGGCCTGTGTTTGCCGGAATAGATCATGTATCGATCTTGAAAGCGGCAGACGTTGATGTTGTATTGTGCGCCCCAGATATAGTTGCTGGTGAAGGAATATTCACTTCCTTGAAAATCAGAGGCTTTTAAAAGAGGAATCGCCCATTCGCGGTCTTCCAGTGTGATCGGTTTAAAATTCAGCAAAAAACTTCATCCTTTGTGTTCATTGTCCCTTTGTGGTGTCGCTGAAACAGATACTTTTATTATTTGCCGTCTGTTCCGCGATAATACGCCCGCATTTCGGAAATTTTTCCGCAGGACATTTTTCCTTCGGGACAAGCTCCTCTGACGCAGCTCGGCCCCGCGTTTTGAAACAGCGTCGGCGCGACCTCCCGCACCAGACGGAGCATTTCGTCGGCAACCGCTTTGATTTCCCACTGGGCGCGGTTGCAGCAGCGGTGCGCAAAGAAGTTGTAGAGGCTTCTTGCGTTCATGGTGACGATGATCGAGGTCTCACAGGCGTTGGGCAGGACAAATCGCGCGTCCTCCTGCGCTTTTTTCAGCAATGCGTTATATTCTTTCTTGTAGTGCTCTTTAAAATATCCGACCCGGTCGACTTCATCCGGAAAAGCGATCTGATGATCGGCGGCGTATGCGACGATTTCCTTTTCTACGATTGCGCCGCGCAGCTTTTCATAGGATTGCTGGATCATTTCCATGGTTTCCTGATACAGCTTGTCCGTTTCGGGCGCCGCTGAAACGGCAGGGGGTGTGACGTAGGAAAACTGCGTCTCACTGACATATCGCTGGCTTTTTTGGCTGTACGAAGCAATCCGGTGCCGTACCAACTGATGGCTGCAGGCACGGGAAATCCCTTCTATCCCAAAGGTGAAAGATACGTGCTCGATCGGGCTTTCGTGCCCCATGCCGGCAAGCATCTCGACGAAGTCGGCTGCCTTTTCCGCAGTCAGGCTGTCGTACAGCGTGTCAATCCCGCTGCTGGAATAGCATAGCTTTGCCGCGCAGGCAACGGTTTTTTCGGGATCGGGCGTGTGCGCCAATAATATCACTTTCATGGTATATCATCATTCCTTTTTATAAATTCGGGATAGCTTGTCCGTATTGCCGGAATCCGAGAGCGTGTCGATAAAATCGGCACGCTCATTCGGGTGTTTAGCATTCAAAGTCGGAAGCAGAGGGATCGTCGCAATCCAAATCATTTAATCTGGGCGGGAAGAACTCGTTGACCGGGAATTTGATCCGCTGAAACAGCTCGCAGGGATCATCGGTGGTGGTGA
>JAQXIB010000250.1 GCA_029007575.1 Clostridiales bacterium
CTATTGTTGTCACCGTTTTCGTCATCGTCACCCCAATCAAAGATCGGATCATCATGGTCACCATCACCGTTGTTGTCACCGCTGTTGTCCTCATTGCCGCCGGAAGTTGTTCCATCTCCTTCGCCATCTACATACTCAGGCGCAGTATCTCCATCGTATGTCACCAAGCCGATATCGTCGACATAATAAATACCGGTTGCGCCCGAGGTTGCCATAAAGATTTGGAATCGTACTACATCGTTGAGTTCTTCGGTCGTAACGTTAGTCAGCGGGATTCTGACAAAGCCCTTGGCATTAGCAGGAATTTGAAGAGAAGGCACCATCTTATAGGTTCCGTCCGGATTCGGATCACCGGGCAGTCTGTGCTGTTTGTTTGGCATAACTTCTAAATCAGACCATTTTCCCGTTCTCTGATCAAAGAACTTGATGCCCCCCATATCGTAGTCAATCAAATTCAGGTCATCGTTGGAGCCTGTTCTCGCCTGAATATAAAACAGTTCAAGAACAGCCTTTGCATTTGACTGATCGTTGTTAACCCAGAATGTCAAATATTTGGCGTCGCTCCAATTCTTCTGTTCTGCGCAAATTTTAGCAAATACCGTGTGGAATGCGTTTTGGGAATCCCCGTTTGTCTGTAAGATCTTGATGCCCTTGGCACCGCTGTTTTTAGTGTCATCTACCAGACTGACCTGATTTTTGGTAAAGGCATGCTCCAGATCAATCTTATTGATGTCGTTGTCTTCACCGCCTGCGATATATTTATATTTTTCGCCGGGATTCAGATAAACATTTTGATCGGGTTTGTCGGTGTATTTTGAAATCTGGTCTTCCTCAATCGGTTTTTCAACCAGCTTCGCAACGGCAGCATTGATCGCCGCTGTTTTCGCGTCAACTTCTTCTTGTGTGGTTTCCGGCATTGCGTTTGCCGCTGTCAAAGCGGTCTGGAACGCCTGCCAGCTTTCGGCGGTATAATCTTTTTCCGCTTTTTTGGAAGCCGCGTCCTTAGCTGTTTCCAAATCTTTAAGAGCCAAAGCTGGAGCATCGCCTAAAACACCGACCAATCCCAGATCGTCAACATAAAGGGTTGCGGGAGCTGTTCCACCGGTTTTAATAAAAGTCCAGAACTGAACACGTTTTACAGCTTTTAAGTCTCCTGCCCCACCCCATGCGGTCAGCGGGATCCGTACCATACCTTTCGCTCCTGCAGGCAACACAACTGCAAGATACCGATTTTTATGTGCCTCGTCGCTCTCATTAGAGTTGTCAATTCGTGCGCTGCTCCATGCCACTGTAGCATCTTTCCAAGACGGAGAATCGGCCTTTAAATCATAAAACTGTGCGCCAAGTGCGTCGACATCTACAATTTTTCCTTGCAACTGTCCCGCCAAACCATTCGTTTCCAGTGCAATCTTAGCAATTTCCATCTCCGTGTCGGAAGCGTTTTCTACATAAAACTGCAAATATTTTGCTTTGGTAAAATCCTGTTTGTCACCCGCAAGTGGAACCTGTAAAATGTTTCTATGATTTTCCTGACCAATGCCATCGGCGCCTATCACGGATTTATTGGTGGCTGAAACGGCCGCGTTTCCTCCGTTTTTGTGCTCTGTCGAGCTGATCACTTCACCTTTGGTCCATGGGTGAACATTCCAATCTGTATTTAACGTTTCAAAGCCGGATAATTCTTTATAATATTCGTTTTCACCAAGATGAATATGAGTACCCGGCGTTTGAGTATAACCTTCCGGCACATCAGTCGGCTCTGCCGGTTTCTTTTCCAGAAGCTCTTCTTCCTTATCAGCTAAACCGATCAAAGCGTTTTCTTTGGCTGTGACTTCTGCCTGCGTTTCCTCCGGCATTGCCATTACTTTATTATACTCTGCCAGATAAAGTGTCCAGCTTTCTGCTGTGAATTCATCTTCACGCTCTAAGAATTTCTGCGCATTTTCTTTTAAAATATTGAGCATTCCCTTATCCGGTTCAGACGGAGGTGTAACCGGTGTGTTATCGACCGCCACCAATCCGAGGTCATCAAAATAAACTATGCTGTCCTTGGCACCATGCGTCCAAAACATGACTCTGGTGATTGTTGCGGGATTGCCCCATGCGCTGACCGGAATACGATACAAACCTTTGCTGTTCGCTTTTAAAACAATAGCTTGATAGTTATTCCCGTCCAGCTTAATTGCTGATGCCTTCGTTTGAACCGTCGTCCATGCTGCGCCGGATGTTTTCAAGTCCAGAAATGTTGCTTTTTTCGTTTCGGCTTCTTGCTGCGTATTAGCAGCGCCAGCGCCGTTCAGTGGAAACTTTGCCAATTCAATATCAGTATCGGAAACATTTTCTGCATAAAATTGGATATAACTTGCTTTATCTGCGTTCGTGATAGATAAACCTTGCAGATTGGAAATCGTCACAACAGCGTTTCCGCCTCCCTGCTGGCTGCCATTTACCATCTTCAGAGCAGCGCTGCCGCTATTGGATTTACCGGTATCCAAGCTTACTGCGCCATCCGGCGACGTAAAAGCATGTTTTGTCCAGCCGGAGCCGGTGTCAAAACTGGATATCTCCTTATAGTACTCGTTTTCTGCCAGATGAACATTCAGCCCGTCGGCTTTTCCGTAACCGGCGGCAATCAACTCGTCACCTGTAACAGCCAGAGCAGTAAAGGTACTGACCACCGAGGTTGCAAGAAGTGTCGCTACTGTTACCAACGCCAATGACCTTTTTCCATGGACTTTCATTGGATAAAACCTCCTTTTAATTCAAAACACTCCTGGTGCTTTATTGAATATATGTCATCAAATAATTTGAATATACATTATAATGAAAATAAAATGACATACAAAGACTAGCTGATATATCGCTCGGGTGTTAAAAAATAAAATTGACGAATTATACCAGTAAATCAATCCTATGTCTATCTAAATTTCACTATAAATGCACAAAAGCAACTATTTGAACCTTGTGTGTTTTATTATAACGCAGCTTTCCCATAAATGCAATACCAATTTTAAATTATTTTGAAATAGTAGCAGTATTTGTGCAATATGAATTATTTAATGTATAATTTTTGTGCAATATATAAAAATATTTTAAATTTCGTTCCATTTTAAAAAAATAGTCTTTATAATTTTCAGTTTGTTTTTATTAGATATTTAATATTTGTATTGTCAACACCCTCTTGTGTTTTATTGTTTTTCTTATTAAAAAAAGCAAAAAACGCTATAAATCGTGTGTTTTAGTTGTATTATACAACCATCAAAAACATAAGCAGATTTGATTTACAAAATGGCTTTAGAAAGCATAGACCTGCATTAATGAAAAAGCTATTATCCGCAATACATAAAAACCTGTTTCCCGCTTTTTGTATGTAAATTTAAACTCGATCCTCAAATCATTATTCACCGTCCATATACTAATAGCTTTTTCTTTCTGCTGTAATCTATCTTTAAAGACCGGAGCAGTACCCACGAAAACGATCCTCTCTTTATATCTTCTTGAAAAGCCGTCCGAAAATGCTATGGATGCAAGCAGCAGCGTGCGGCTGTTTG
>JAQXIB010000251.1 GCA_029007575.1 Clostridiales bacterium
ATCCGTATTTCCACCCGACCGGATTGTATTTCCGGGGAAATATTGGCGCTGCTGAAGGAATATCATGTGACTGCCATTGAGCTTGGCGTGCAGAGTCTGAATGATCAGGTGTTGACGCTGAATGAGCGTGGACATACTGCCGCCGATGTGCAGGAAGCGGTAGCATTGATCAAGGAGTATGGTTTTTCTTTAGGTCTCCAGATGATGACCGGCTTGTATGGAGACAGTAAAGAAAGTACATACCGGACTGCGAAGCAAATCATCGCCTATCGTCCGGATACGGTTCGAATCTATCCCACTGTTGTGATTAAAGGAACAAAGCTGTGTGAATGGTATGAAGCCGGTATTTATGTTCCGCCGACGTTGACAGAATCCGTGGAGCTGGTCGCGGATTTGATGATGCAGTTTATCGATGCCGGGATCGCCGTGATCCGAGTTGGGCTGCATGCCTCGGAAGAATTAGAACGGGATTTGGTCGCAGGAGCATATCATCCGGCGTTTCGGGAGCTGTGCGAGGGTGAAATCTATTACCGCCTGCTGACGCGGATGCTGGAGCAGGTGACCTATCATGATGTGGTCGTGTCAGTCCATCCCAGAGAGGTATCCAAATTGGTGGGACAATCCAAAAGGAATAAAATCAGGCTGAATCAGGCAGGATATCGCCTTACCATCGAGCAGGACGATAGCCTGAAGCCGTTTACATTGCATATTAAGGAAAAAAGGGAAGTGGATTATGTTACTTAAGTCGTTAGAATTACAGGGATTTAAATCCTTTCCGGATAAGACAAAGCTGACTTTTAATAAAGGATTAACGGCGGTGGTCGGACCGAACGGCAGCGGAAAGAGTAATATCAGTGACGCGGTTCGGTGGGTACTGGGCGAGCAATCCAATAAAACACTGCGCGGCGATAAAATGGAAGACGTGATTTTTATCGGCACCCAAACCAGAAAGTCACAGGGATTTGCCGAAGTCACGCTGACCTTGGACAATACTTCCCGCACGCTGGCAGTGGACAGTGATGAGGTCAGCCTGACCCGAAAATACTATCGTTCGGGCGAAAGCGAATATATGATAAACGGCGCATCGGTGCGGTTGAAGGATATCAACGAGTTGCTGATGGATACCGGCTTGGGCAAAGACGGATATTCTATTATCGGTCAGGGAAAAATTGCAGAAATTGTCGGCGCCAAGAGCAGTGAACGGCGTGAAATATTTGAAGAAGCTGCCGGTATCACCAAGTTTCGATATCGGAAAAATGAGTCGGAGAAACGGCTGCAGCAGGCAGAAGAGAATTTGATCCGGCTGCGGGACATTCTGGCAGAACTGGAAGCCCGGGTGGAGCCGTTGAGAATCCAATCCGAAAAGGCAAAAAAATTCCTGGAATATTCTGAGCAGAAAAAGATTCTGGAGATCACGCTTTGGATCAAAAATCTTGATAAATCAAAAAAGAATTTATCTGAAAAGGAAGATAAAATTACCGCATGTAAGGTGGAGTATGACCGTTATAACGACGAAATCGAACAAACGGAAAAGCAGATCAGTGATACTTATTCCGCCATGCAGAAATGCGCCGCAGATATTGACGATTTTCGTCGGGAACAGTCGGAAATCGAATCGCAGATCGCGGAGCAAAACAGCCAGATTGCGGTCCTCAACAATGATATCGGGCATTTGCAGAGCAACATTGCGCAAGCGGAAGAAAGCATTGCTTCGATCAAGATGTCGGAGGAAGACGCCGAGAAGGAGATTCAGGATAAGCAGAATAAAATAGAGGAATGCCGCGCTTCGATCCTTCAAATCGAAGCAAATTTGGAAAAGACCGAGCAGGAATTGCTGCGTTTGTCTGCGATCCATGATGATTTTGAAACCGGTATTGCCGCGTTGAATGAAAAATTAAATCGTGCTGCGCTGGAACAAACCGAAGTCCAGATGAACAAGAATAACGCGGAAAGAATCATTGCGGAAAACGAACAGAGCATCGATATGGTTCAAAATAATATCGAGCTCAAAAAAGCGGAGCTTGCAAGAGCGCAGGAGGACTATCGGGAAAATCAGATTTCCTTTACCCGTATCGAAGAACGGGAACAGCAACTTCGCAATTCCATCAAAGGATATGAGCTCAAACGGGATTCCAGAGCCAAGAAGCAGGCTGAAACGGAGCAACAGTTTCATCAGTTGGATTTGCAGGTCAAGGAAAAACTGCAAAAAGCCAAATTGCTGAAGGATTTGGAGCAAAACTTAGAAGGATATGCATACAGTGTCAAAACGGTGCTCAAGCAGGCGAAAGCCGGCGTTTTTCGCGGCGTTTTCGGTACCGTTTCGCAGATTATCGAGGTGGATTCCGCTTATTCGGTCGCCATTGAAACCGCATTGGGCGGTGCAATGCAAAATCTGGTCTGCGACAATGAGAATACGGCGAAATCAGCCATTCGTATGCTGAAAGAGCAAAACGGCGGTCGAGCGACCTTTTTGCCGTTAACATCGGTTAAGGGCAATGAACTGACCGAGAACGGATTATCGTCTTGCGAGGGCTTTGTTGCGCTCGGCAGCGAACTGATCAAAGCGGATCCGAAATATGACGGCGTTATCAAATCCCTGCTTGGCAGAATTGCGGTTGTGGAGGATTTGGATGTTGCGGTCAATATTGCTAAACAATATCACTATCGTTTCAAGATCGTCACGTTGGATGGGCAGGTTATCAATGCGGGCGGCTCGCTGACCGGCGGCTCTCAAAATAAGACCTCCGGCTTGCTGAGCCGTAAAAATGATATTGCTCAGTTGGAGGAAGAAGCATCCGAACTGGCGCAACAGAAGGTGCAGACCGGTGAAAAACTGAATGAACTGACTGCAGAGGTGAATAAACTCAACGCGGAAATCAACGCGATCTTGAGCGAATTGCAGACGCTTGCGGAGGATAAGATTCGGTTCGAGGGCGATCAGAAGCGTTTGGAGCACATTATCTCGGAGGATGAAAAGCAGCTTGCTGACGTTGATGCCGAAATCAAACGGATGACCGATAAAAACACCGAGTTGTCGGAGAAAATATCGGAATATGCGCGTCGGCTGCAGGATTTGTCCGATGAAATGAAGACAGCAAACGAGCAATTGCAGGAAAACAGCGGATTGCGGGACGATTTGTCAAAGCAACGCAGTGAATTGACCGATGTTATTTCAGATTGCCGCATTGAGAAAACTGAATACGAAAAGGATATTGAGAGCTTGGAAACCGCCATTTCAGATATCGTCAATCGTCGGAAAAATGCGAAAGAACAGCTTACGAAGTATGAAAATACGATTGATGATCTGCATCGGCAGATTGCTGACAACCGTGAAAAGATGACAGCTTGTGAAAATGCGGCGAAATCTCATAAATCCGAAATCGAAGCAATCGACAGTAAGATTTCCGAATACAATGCAAAACGGAATACGCTGGATCAGGAAACCACAACATTGCGGAATGCCGAAAAGGCGTTGTCCGCTAAGCAGGCGGGCGTTTCACAGGAGCTTGCCCGTCTGGAGGAACGCAAGATATCCATTCAAAAGGAATATGACGATATTATCGCAAAAATGTGGGAAGAATATCAACTGACCAGAAGCGAAGCAATGAGCATGGCCATCGAGATCGATAACCTCATTACCGCTCAGCGGGACTTAAATGATATCAAATCCAAGATTAAGAATTTGGGAAGCGTGAATGTGGGCGCTATTGAGGAGTATAAGGAAGTCTCGGAACGCTATCACTTCATGAAAAATCAGATTGATGACGTAGAAGAATCGAAGAGCGAATTGACTGCTTTGATTTCCGATTTGACCGAAAAGATGGAAAATATTTTTTCGGAAAGCTTCCAGAAGATCAATGAGCATTTCGGGAAAATCTTTGTTGAGCTGTTCGGGGGCGGAAAGGGAGAATTACTTTTGACCGATCCGGAGAACGTGTTGGAATCCGGAATTGAGATCAAGGTACAGCCGCCCGGTAAGATCATCAAAAATCTGGCTGCGCTGTCGGGCGGAGAGCAGTCCTTTATTGCAATTGCCATTTACTTTGCGATTTTGAAGGTGCGCCCGTCCCCATTCTGTATTCTGGATGAGATCGAGGCGGCTCTTGATGATGTCAATGTCGTCAAATACGCGAATTATCTGCGGTTGATGAGCGATAATACACAGTTTATCCTGATCACACACCGCCGCGGTTCTATGGAGGAAGCAGATGTATTGTACGGCGTTACCATGCAGGAACAGGGTGTTTCCAAACTGTTGACCCTGCGGGTGTCCGAAGTAGAAGAACAGCTAGGTATGAAAAATATTTCATAACAATGAACAGATTCGGTAACAAACAGGCTCGGAAAGAAATGGAGTTTTTATGGGTATTTTCAGCAAAATAAAAAGCGGTCTGCAAAAAACCAGAGATTCAATGGTGAAACAGGTCGAAGGTATGCTCGGCTCTTTTAAAAAGATCGACGAAGAGCTTTTTGAGGAGCTGGAGGAAATTCTGATCATGTCGGATGTTGGCGTTGCGACCTCTACCAAGATTTGCGATATCCTGCGGGAGCGGGTAAAGCAGAATAAGATCACCGATCCGCAGCAAATTCGCGATGAGATCAAAACGATCATCGAGGAGATGGTATCCGGTGGGGAAGAGCTGCATTTAACCACTCAGCCGTCGGTTATTTTGGTCATCGGTGTAAACGGAGTCGGTAAGACGACCACGATTGGCAAACTTGCCGCCAATTTGAAAGCGGATGGCAAAAAGGTTATTTTAGGTGCCGCTGATACCTTTCGGGCGGCGGCGATTGATCAGCTGCAAATTTGGGCGGATCGCGCCGGAGTCAGTTTGGTCAAGCATCACGAAGGAGCAGATCCGGCGGCTGTCGTATATGATGCGATCGTGGCGGCAAAAGCCAGAAAATGTGATGTGGTCATTTGCGATACCGCAGGCAGACTGCATAACAAGAAAAATTTAATGGATGAGTTGTCAAAAATTTCGCGTGTGATCGAACGGGAAGCGGCAGGCTGTGATGTTGAGGTGCTGTTGGTGCTGGATGCGACCACAGGACAAAACGCGGTCAATCAGGCAAAACAGTTTCAGGAAGCCGCCGGCATTACCGGCATTGTGCTGACGAAATTGGACGGTACAGCGAGAGGCGGCATCATCATTGCCATTAAGGATGAGTTGGGATTGCCGGTGAAATATATCGGCGTCGGAGAACAGATCGACGATTTGCAGCCCTTTGTGCCCGCTGAGTTTGTGGACGCTTTGTTCTCTTAAAGAAAGGAAATTGGTTATGAAGTTGATTCTTGCCACCAACAATCAGCATAAATTAACAGAATTTCGCCGTGTTTTGGAACCGCTCGGCGTGGAGGTAGTGTCACAGCAAGAAGCCGGTATTTCCGTTGACGTGGAGGAAACGGGAAAAACGTTTGAGGAAAACGCCAAACTGAAAGCCGATGCCATTTATCGTTTGACCGGATTGCCGACAGTGGCAGATGATTCGGGACTGGAAGTGGATATTTTGGATAATGCTCCCGGTGTGTACACTGCCCGCTATGCTGGGGAAAACGCAACCGATGCCGATCGATATAATAAGCTGCTGCGGGAGATGAAAGCGGTCAAGGATACCGATCGAACCGCACGTTTTGTCTGTGCTTTGCATTATATTGATTCGGACGGCGTCGGGCATTCCATGCGAGGCGAATGCTTGGGAAAGATCGGCTATGAGCCGAAAGGTGAAAACGGCTTCGGCTATGATCCTGTGTTTATGGTAGGTAACAAAAGCTTTTCGGAGCTGCTGCCGGAAGAAAAAGATG
>JAQXIB010000252.1 GCA_029007575.1 Clostridiales bacterium
AACAATCCGTCGGCATTGCCGACGGATTGTTGTTTTCTTATTTGCGTTTGAATGTTTCACATTCTGTATCTTTTTTGCAGCATGCGCCGGCTCCCTGTACCGTAATGGAATCTGCTTGACATTCATCATCTTTGTAATGAATACAAGTTTTTACTTCACATTTTACATGAGATACGGGATTGGTATTACTGTAATCCATTGCGTTGGAAGCGCTTGATTGGATTTTTTCAAAAGAACTGCAGCAAGTTTCATTGCATTCACAGGCATCGTGCCCAGTTACTTTAATTTCAGGACGGCAGCAGCAGCCTTCCCGGTTGCTGGAACAGTGAATTACTCCGCAATTTAAATCAGTCATATTGTTCACCATACTTTCTATAATATCACTTAAACTCCCCGATAAAAGAAAACGGACATTTTACTTTATCGAGTGCAACAGCGTTATGCTGTTACATGCTTATTATTCGAAAAAAGATCAACAATTATACTTCGTATTCCGTTTAAAACACTATTGTTCCAATAAATTAAGAATATCTTCTTTGCTCATTGTACCAGTGCGTCTGGCAGTGACTTGTCCTTTTTTGAAAACAATAATAGTCGGGATACTGACGACATGATATTGACCGGCAACTTCTGCATTTTCATCTACGTTTAGCTTGGCAAACATTGCCTCATCCTTTAATTCATTGGCAATTTCCTCATATATGGGCGCAAGCATACGGCAAGGACCGCACCAGCTTGCCCAAAAATCGATCATTACGGGTTTATTGGAATTGGAAACATAATCGTTAAAATTTTGCTTTGTGAGCTCTAAAATTTCCACGTTTCAAATCATTCCTTTCAAATTACTGAGATGATATCGTTACAGCAGATTAAAAACCGGCAAACAACAGCTATCAAAGCTATTATTTACCGGTTTTTCTTGTTTTATGTTAAATTAGTTTCCGTTGGCTGCAATAATGGCAGGAAATCATATCTCCGTTTTTTTCAAACAATTTGGGAAGATATTTCTCAGTTTGAGTAATGCACTTGGGATTGGTACAAGTTTCGTTCATAACCACAGCTGAACTTTTTTGTTCTTTCGCGCTGTGATTTAAGCAATAAATAATTAACGACATTCTGACATACATTCCATGTACAGCCTGCTTAAAGTATACCGCGCGCTCGTCTGAATCCACCTCGTCGGTGATTTCATCTACACGGGGCAGAGGATGAAGAATACGCAGCGTTTTCTTGGCATCAAATAATTTTTCCCTATCCAGAACATATACATTTTTCTGGGACTGATATTCTTCCTCGGAAGAAAAACGCTCTTTCTGAATACGCGTCATATAAAGCACATCCAGTTGGGGAATGACTTCTTTTAGCGAAAAGACTTCCGTATATTGGCAATTATAAGCATCCATAAAACTTTTGATATAGGGAGGTATTGCCAATTCTTTTGTTGAAATTAAAATAAAACGGTTGTTGTCAAAACAGGAGAGCGCTTTGATCAAAGAATGAACGGTTCTCCCATTTTTTAAATCTCCGCATAATCCAATGGTTAGATTGTCTAATCTGCCGACTTCCTGTGTTAGGGTAAGCAGGTCGGTCAGTGTCTGAGTAGGATGAAGATGACCTCCGTCGCCCGCATTGATAATGGGACAGTCAGTATAGAGAGAAGCCGCGTATGCAGCACCTTCCTGCGGACTTCTCATAGCGATGATATCGGCATATCCGCTGACAATCTTTGCGGTATCTTTTACGCTTTCTCCTTTAGAAACAGAGGAATTGTTTGGATTGTCAAATCCGATAATTCTGCCGCCCAACCGCAGCATCGCTGTTTGAAAGGACATCTGTGTTCTGGTAGACGGCTCATAAAATAAGGTGGCGAGAATTTTTCCGTCACACGCATGACTGTATTTTTCGGGATGCTTTTCAATTTCCACGGCGCAGGATATAATTTCCTCCCATTCCGCCCGAGAAAAGTCATTTAAATCAATGAGATGTTTGTACATATCTAGAGCATAGAAAAACACAAAACGCTATGCTCTTTATCCCACCTTTCTGACGATATTTGCAGTAAACATACTATATTATATTTTATCAGTTATTTCGACAATATACAACTGTTATTTTATGAACATCATTATTTTATGAACATCATTATTTTACTGCTTTCGAAAAATAACAAACGTGCAGCATACCTCAATACAGGCGTACCGCACGTCATATTTTAATCATTATCTTTTTATTGATCTGTAAAGAGCTGAATTACAAAGTAAAATCCGATTTTTCAAATTTTTGTAACACACGCACTTTACCTGGCTTTCTTTTCAGCGGCGCATAAACAAATTTTTTACAGCTGAAAAAGGGAGCCACAGCGCCGTTATGTTTACACAAAACAGTTTGTCCGTCTTTCGTTTGCTTTCCGAATTCACAGTATTCACAAGCAGGCTCAATTTTACTGCCGAAAAATTTGCGTTTCATCGTTCCGATTCATTCCTTTCCGGATAACTGTTGATTTGTTTCTATTGTATCAGATTTTTGATTAGATAACAAGAGGACAATTGATAAAATGACCAATAAAACAGAAGAAATGGGAGAAGCAGTATAATTTTTACGGATAATCTGATCTTGCGCCTGAAAAACTGCGGTTTCTCCGCCGCATAACCGGATAAAAAACATGCTGAAAATATAACTTAACAGGATATAAACCGGGCGTAACAAATAAAACAAATTCATTTTGACAGCGGCTTTATTCAGAATCGCTTTGGTTTGTATATGAACGCAGATTCCTCCGAAGCCGGTAAATAGAATAAAAAGCGGCATAGAGGGAGATCCGGACAGCCCTGCGCAGCCACTGGTTACTTCCAGTAAACCGACTACTAAGCAGTTCGCGGATTCTTTGGTCATTACATATTGCAGTACAGAGGATATCGCATTAATGATCCCGGTATCTTTTAAAATTTGTGAAATTCCGGTAAAAACAACTACAAAAGCGCAAATGAGAGCCATAGATTTGACCGAGGTTTGTACTGCGGTAACAAATTCATTGCTAAAAGACTGATGATCATATTGCTGATTTTGTGTAGAAATGTTCGATAATGGCGATGATGTTTTTTTTCTGCCAAGCAGGCAGCCGATGCAAAAAGCGGATAAAATTTGAGACAGATAAACGATCAGTCCGATGCGATAATTATGAAATATCGGAACAGAAACTGCCGAAATCAAAAAAGCAGGACCGCAATTGACGCAAAAGGCAAGCATTCTGGTCCCTGTTTTTGAATCCATTTCTTTTTTGCAGATTGCGTCGGCAATCAGCTTGGGACCGATGGGGTATCCGCCCAGCAAGCTGAAACAAAAAATCGGAATGTACTTTTTTTCAATGTGAAACATTTTTGACAGCGGATGACATAACGGATAAAACATTTTATGACCAATTCCGCTCTGCATCAGAAAAGATGACAGCGCCATGAAAAAAAATAAAGACGGAATTAAACTGTTCAGACAAATCTGTATACCGTACAGGCATCCTTTGGCAAGTGATTTTGAGAATCCAATCGCCATTACAACGGCAAAACAAGCGAGTATTCCCGGAATGATTCGCACAGCCTTTGTTTTTATCATCATATGATTATACCACTCTTCCGTTATTATTTGCGTATTCTATGTATATGCAAACCGGATTTTTAATATATTTGTAATAAGCAGGAAAATGATTGAAACACATGAGGAATGATAGAATATGAGAAAAAGCAGAAGAACGGACCCGACTGACGAAGCTTGTCCCGTCCGCAGCAGATCCTTTCGTGAAAAGTTATCCGATGCCGTTGATATGCCGTTGGAATCCTTATATAACATCGCGCAGATGCAGGTGTTGGGCAATCGGGAAATCGTGTTGGAAGGTTGCAAAGGGATATTGGAATACGATGATAATGTGATTCGGGTGGGTACCAAAACAATGGAAATCAGCTTTTGGGGAAATCAACTGACCTTAAAATGTTTAAATACCGATAATATTATCATTGAGGGAAATTTGGAACGGATCGAATTTATTGCTTAAATTCCGGCATGGAATCAGTACTTCCTTAATTTAACGGAAAAGGACGGACTTATTTGTGTTTACTGTTGCATTTATGCGATATATGAAAGGAACGCTGCGTTTTCGGGCATATGGCGGATATTTTGAACGGTTTATCAATTTGGCTGCGCAAAACGGATACAGTCTGTGGGGCGTATATAAAAAAGATCAAATTTTTTACGGAATGACTACGGTAAAGGATTATAAGAAGCTGGCTAAAACAGCGAAAAAAGCAGGCGTGCGGCTCAGAGTAGCGGACAAAAAGGGGTTTCCTTTTTTGGTGCATCGATACCGCAACAGATTCGGGCTGCTGATCGGCATTTGTTTTTTTGTCCTCTTTTTATTGTTTATGCAAAATTTCGTATGGCAGATCGATGTGGTCGGCAATCAAAACATCCAAACAAAACAAATAGAGGATTTGGCAAAAAGCTTGGGACTGCATACCGGTGCATATCTGCACAATATTAATTTTGAGCAGATACAAAGGGAAATGGAGCTGCAATTGCCGAATATCGCATGGATCACAGTAAATCACAATAAAACCAAAGTGGTGATCGAGTTATGCGAGAGCACCAAAATACCTGATATGGAGGGAGAAGATACGCCAAGCAATCTGGTGGCAAAAAAAGACGGAATCATCAAATATATGGAAATTTACAGCGGTCAGAAGATCGTGAAACAGGGCGATATTGTATCTGAAGGCGATTTATTGGTAAGCGGTATTCAAGAAGATCAATTTCAGCAAACACATTTTTATCCTTCACGGGGCAAAATCATTGCCGAAACCTATCAGACTAAGACTTTTTCACAGCCGCTTCAATTTTCTGACAAGCAATATACAGGACAGGTTAAAAAAAGGCATTATTTGGATTTGTTCGGATTGAAGGTGCCGATGTTTCTGGCGTTTCACATGGAGGGGACTTTTGAACGATCTCAGCAATATGCGCCGCTCGTTTTATTTCAAAAGCAATTTCCGTTAGGCTGGTATACGCTCGAATATAAAGAGTTTCAAACCGTCCAAAGAGAATACACCACGCAGGAAGCGGAAGAGGTTTTACTGAAACAGATAGAAATATATGAAACCAAGGAATTGCAGAATATTAAAATCATATCGAAAGAAATGGAAAAAACGGAAAGCGAAAATAGCTATGAAATTTCCATTTCCTATACTTTCGAAGAGGATATTGCAAAAGAAGAAAAAATCCTCTTGCAATAGGGAGATCAGATTGAGAATTGCCCGGAATCTTTTTCCATTTTTACGGTGTTTTACAAGATTTCAAAGCGTAAAAAAAGACCTTGCAGGAATACACCTACAAGGTCAATTTTTCTATTATGGTTTTGTTATCGGGTATTGCCCAAAAACAACCGAAATTCCTTATTTGCTTTCTTTAATAGCAGCCTGTGCAGCGGCAAGACGAGCAATCGGAACACGGAACGGAGAACAGGAAACATAGTTCAAACCAACTCTGTGGCAGAATTCCACAGTAGACGGATCTCCACCATGCTCGCCGCAGATACCAAGTTTGATATCAGGACGGGTTTGTTTTCCGAGATCAGCAGCCATTTTCACCAGTTTGCCTACGCCGACCTGATCCAATTTAGCGAACGGATCGTTCTCGTAAATTTTCTTGTCGTAGTATGCACCCAAGAATTTGCCTGCATCGTCACGGCTGAAGCCGAAGGTCATCTGGGTTAAATCGTTGGTTCCGAAGCTGAAGAATTCAGCCTCTTTTGCAATCTCATCCGCAGTCAAAGCAGCACGCGGAATTTCGATCATGGTGCCAACTTTGTAGGTCAGTTTTTCGCCACTTGCAGCAATGACTTCGTCTGCTGTTTTTACAACGATGCCTTTGACATAAGCAAGCTCTTTGACTTCGCCAACCAACGGAATCATGATTTCCGGAACGATATTCCAATCCGGATGCGCTTTTTTCACATTCAAAGCCGCTTTGATCACTGCTCTGGTCTGCATTGCAGCGATTTCAGGGTAGGTGACAGCCAAACGGCATCCGCGGTGACCCATCATCGGGTTAAACTCATGCAGAGAAGCGATGATCGCTTTGATATCCGCAACACTCTTGCCTTGGGTTTTAGCAAGCAGTTCGATATCTTTTTCTTCGGTAGGAACGAATTCATGAAGCGGCGGATCGAGGAAACGGATGGTAACCGGATCGCCTTCCATTGCTTCGTATAATTTTTCAAAGTCGCCCTGTTGCATCGGCTCTAATTTAGCGAGAGCAGCTTCGCGTTGTTCCACGGTATCGGAACAAATCATCTCGCGGATAGCCGGGATTCTGTCCTCTTCAAAGAACATATGCTCGGTACGGCACAAACCGATACCTTCTGCGCCGAGGCTCTTTTCCTTTTTCGCATCGGTCGGAGTATCAGCATTGGTGCGAACACGCAGCTTGCGATATTTGTCAGCCCATTCCATAACACGGCCGAACTCGCCGCCGATGGAAGCGTCAACAGTCGGGATGATACCGTCATAAATGTTACCGGTAGAACCGTCCAGAGAAATGTAATCGCCTTCCACATAAGTTTTGCCGGCAAGCTCAAATTTCTTGTTTTCTTCATCCATGTTAATTTCGGAACAACCGGATACACAACAGGTGCCCATACCACGTGCAACAACAGCAGCGTGAGAGGTCATACCGCCGCGAACGGTCAGGATACCCTGAGCAGCTTTCATGCCTTCGATGTCCTCAGGAGAAGTTTCCAAACGAACCAATACAACTTTTTCGCCCTTAGCAGCCCATTCTTTTGCATCTTCAGCAGTGAAAACAATGCGTCCGCAAGCAGCACCGGGGGAAGCAGCTAAAGCTTTTGCAACCGGAACGGCAGCTTTCAGTTTAGCAGCGTCAAATTGAGGGTGGAGAAGCATGTCCAAAGTTCTCGGATCGATCATGGCAACAGCTTCTTTGTCAGAGATCATGCCTTCGTCAACTAAATCGCAAGCGATTTTCAGAGCAGCGGAAGCGGTACGCTTGCCGTTACGAGTTTGCAGCATGAACAGTTTTCTGTCCTCAATGGTGAATTCCATATC
>JAQXIB010000253.1 GCA_029007575.1 Clostridiales bacterium
AAAACAACGATAGCAAAGCATTTTGCCGTTGTTTTTGAATTGGCAAAGTGCAAGGTTTTTGATTGTTTTTTGAGAAAACCTTGCACTTTGTATTTCGATTTCATTCTGAAATCGAAATCTGTGTCTACATCAAAGAATGTCTGAACCAAGAAAAATCCGAAATTTCGGATTTTTCTTGGTTTGTACGGCGAAAGCCGTTCGAACAAATCAAATTTTTGATTTGTTCAGTAGACATTAAATATAACAAAAATCCGAACCCGTTACCAACTGGTACAAGGTTCGGATTTGACTGTTTTGGTGGACCTGAAAGAGATCGAACCGCTGACCTCTTGAATGCCATTCAAGCACGCTCCCGAGCAAAGAGGTTACACACCCACATATCCTAACAAAACATATTTATTCTATGGATACTATTATGTCCTTGCATCCCCAGTCAGTTCGCTCTTTCCTTCCTCCATGGTGAGAAACCACAATATGTCAAACTCCGCGAAGATGCTTCTTTTTAGTTCAGTGTACATATATGACCAAACCTGATGATTAGTATACGGTATTAATACAAATAATACGCATAATGTGTAAATCCATCATATATATGACTTCAAGGATTTGCTTCCGCATTTACTTCATCAGCATCTCCTTGTCAGTCGGAAGCGGTTTGAGCGACGCGCCGGGAAGCTCCTGATACCAATATGCCACAGAAGTATAATCATCATATCTTTTCACATATTCTCCGTCTATCACCATTCCTAGATTATCCAAAGTCATTCTGAAATCCTTTTCAAAATAAATCGGATCCTGAATATGAAAACGATAAAGCATAAATCTTTGCTGAGCATTGTAAAAACCGCTCGTATCCCCTAATATAGCATACATACCGGCATAAAGTCCCGAATAAGTTTGATACTGTCTATGATAAATATCTTTGCCGAAAGCATAAGAACCGCAAAAATAATCTTCTGTTCCGGTATAATGAACCGACGGATACTCATCTCCGTCGATATACATCCTGGCTTCACCTTCTACCCAGCAACCGTTACTGCCGTTAAGTCCTGCCGCCAAGGTTACCCCTAAGAACTGCCCCTTGCCTTTAATGCCGTCAATTACCGTATACGCTCTTCCCGGAGTCACCGGATGCTCCTGACGGTAAGAAGCATGGAAATAACCAATATTATCAGGAACTTCGCAATAGCATCCTGTTATGATGTAATAAAGCCACTGCGTTGCCGGTCCTCTGTTTTCCATCGTGATACGGCAATGCTTTTTAAAAGGCATTTTCCAGTAGCAGTTTAAGCCTCTGCCCGGAGCCACCAGAAGCATTGACGAATTTAGTGAAGGGTATTTTTGATCTATATCTTGAAAATTTTCATCATAAGCACATCCAAAAAACGCAGAAATAGGTGCTTCGACAGAGGGATTTTCATTATTGTCCCAATACATTCTGATAATAAAATTATGTCCCACATATCCTGTCAACCAAATGCTTTGGATCATTCCGGGGCCTTCGACATCAACAAGAGTGATCGTTTCACCGGGCTGTATGCCAATATTCGGACGTAATTTCGTACAATCTCCACCTTTGGAGCCGCCGCCCTTTGTACCGCTTGGATTTTCAGCAGAAAAAGCAAAGGTTTTCGCGTTGGAAAGTAAATAATAATCGGTCATAAACATTTTCCTTTCATTTCAGGAATTGCTTCCTTCTGAGATACAACATAAGCGCTGACTTTTGAAGCATACGCCAAACATTCATAAATATTATAATTTTTCAGGTAATGAGCTAAAAATGAGGCAGAAAAGCTGTCTCCCGCTCCTACTGTTGATACAACATCGGTATGAACCGCATCGCATTGGTATTTCTTTTGATTGATTGTGTCATAGGCCAACGAGCCTTCCGCACCGCAGGTTACTATGATCAATTTGATTTTGGGAGACCGTATCGATATGTGGGAAAACATCTCATCCGATGAGTAATTACCCAAGCCGAAAACCTCATTCATGACTGTGGGTAATTCTTCATCACTCACCTTTAAAATGGTCGCATTGTCCAAAGCCAACTGCATACTCTCTAAACTGCAAAAAGGTTTTCTGATATTCATATCAACAAAAACTTCATTGTAATTTTTGAAATTTAAAATTGCCTGAACAGTTTCTTTGTTTTGGACTGATCTTAAAGCTAAGGTTCCGAAATAGAAAGCATCAAAATGATAATTTTGCAAGCCGGTCGGCAGTGGAATATGATCATAAGCAACATCAGTTACCAAATTATAATTGGGGATTCCGTTGTTGTCAAGTGTTACTCTGCACTCTCCGGTATTATAATGACTGTGAACATGAATAAAATCTGTAATCACACCATACTGTTTTACCTTTTCAATGGCTTCCATGCCTAACACGTCATTACCTATTGCGGAAAGTAGGTACGCCTCCATTCCGTTTCTCGCTATGTGCGCTGAAAAATTGAAAGGAGCCCCGCCAATACATTTTCCGTTTTCATATGTATCAAACAATATCTCTCCAAAAGACAATATTTTCAAAATTTCTTCCTCACTTATAATTAATATCTACCAAACAAACCAAGAAAATGCGAAATCTCGTATTTCCTTGGTTTGTTCCATTCTTGATGCGAACACACTTTGCTAACACACACACATCGGCAAATGACTTTGATATCATGATTTAGGAATGATCCCATGAGCATAAATCAGACAAGTCTGTGTGAAAAGAACATCAAATCCAGTAAGAAAATGATGCTTCTCCTTTGTTAATAAAAAGCTCTATCGTTTTCGTGTCACGCAAGATATCAACCGAATTTATATCTCCGGAGTATTCAAGAGGACTGTCAAATTCCGCCGGTCGTATTATAATCTTTCGGTCTTCTACTTGCACCAGTTCATCTGTGGTTGTCAATAAGTTTGCAGCTTCACTTACCGGGAAAGTGGATATCTTGCCGTCACGTATTTTAATCTCACGTGGTATCGAAAGCGCTCCGGCATATTCGACGCCCTCATCTACCTTTTTCTGCCACGAGTATAGCCAACCAATGACGATCCTGCGGCCTAAAGCATCTGAAAAAGTTTGCGGCGCATAAAAGTGGGGGCCGATTTCAGGTGTATGAAATGATATCGGACGAAAATTTTTTCCATCAAAATCGCCGTAGACAAACATGGTAGAATGAGTGGATCTTCCCATCTGAGAAAACATTAGTATGTATTTGTCTTGAAATGGAAAAAAATCGGGACATTCCAATACGCTTCCAAATTCTTTGCCTTCAAACAAAACGCCCACATAATGCCACTCAAGAAGATTTGTTGAAGAGTAAAGCAAAATTTTTCCGATTCCATCTTTTCCGGAACCGCATACCATGTAGAATGTTCCGTCAATTTCCGTCACTTTTGGGTCTCTGAAATCAGAGCTTCCATCTATGGGGAAATGACGAATCACGGGATTATTTTCATATTTTTCAAAC
>JAQXIB010000254.1 GCA_029007575.1 Clostridiales bacterium
GCGCAGTCGATCATGCATCATCCGGATTTGCTGATACTGGATGAACCGACCAACGGGCTGGACCCTGCCGGCATCAAGGAATTGCGGGATATCTTAAAACATTTGGCGCATGAAGAAAACATCTGTGTAATGGTATCGAGCCATTTGCTTTCCGAGATGCAGTTGATGTGCGATCGTGTCGGCATTATCGTGGACGGGAAGATCGTTGATGTCAAAGGCATTGATGATTTGGTCAGAGAGTCTGAGGGGAATCATTTTGTTTACCATATCAAAGTGATGGAAGATTTAGAGCGGGCGATGACACTGATCGACGATAAAGAGATTTCTGAGGTGGATCAGGATACTTTTGCGGTCACATTGGACAATGAGCAGGCTATTGCGGATATTGTGACACGTCTGGTACTCAATCAGATAAAAATATTGGGTGTGACGGCAATCAAACGGAATCTGGAGGACATCTTTATCGAACTGACCGGCAGCGGGGGAGGTAAGCAAATTGGTTAGGTTTATGCATTTGGTGAAAAATGAATACATTAAAACATTTCGGCGAGTCAGCACATGGATATTGATTATCTTGGTGGCACTGGCGGCGGTAGGCTTCAGCGCGATGGTAAAGATCGTTCAGGTTATTAATGACAGAAGTACGGTTTATTACAGCGATTCACAAAATTTCATAGAGAATATGAAGGATGAGATCAATTATCTGAAGCAGGAGAAAGCAGACGGTTATGAAATAGATGTAGAACGCTGTAATTTTATGATCGATCACGAAATCTCCTATCGCGACTGGCGATATGCCGATATCTTCAACCTGTTTGAACAGAAAAAATCTTTGTTTTTAGCAAAGGCTGCGGGAGAAAGTGCGGAGCAATATGCTGATGAGGAAAAGCAAATCCAAAATCAGCTTGATATGTTGGGCAACAATAACTGGAAAGCTTATTACACTTTAAAAGTCAATACTGTGAAATCGAATACTGCGCTGTCTGCGGAGGAGAAAGAAGCTAATGCGTATGCCTATCGGTTTATGCTGGACAATGACCTTTCTCCGGCGTCGGGTAGTTGGAAGGTATCACTCGCCAACACCGTGATGCAGCAAAAGATCGAATTGTTGTCGATGGGGGCTGATCAGGGGCTTTCCGGCGAGCAGTTGCAGGAAAAGCAAGCGCTGAAAGATGAGATATTGAAAGAGGAATATCGGCTGAAAAACAATCTTGCCTCCGTGCCCGACAATATCAGTTTGAGTCAAGGACTGAACGAAATCAATTTTTGGAATGTTTTGGGCTTGTCTACCATTATGATCAATGTCATCAGCTTGGCAATCATTATTATTGCGGGTGCTTCTATTGCAAATGAGTTCTCCTCCGGGACGATCAAATTCCTGCTGATCAACCCGGTGAAGCGTTCTAAAATATTCCTCTCCAAATATGTCATGATCATTACGTTGTCTGTTTTGATGATCTTGGGATTTTATGTTGTCAACGTGCTGTGTGCCGGTATTCTGTTCGGCTTTGGTTCTGCTGCGGCACCGTATTTATATGTTGTAAACGGGATGATCCATCAAATGCCCGGCTTGGCGTTCATCATGTGGAAGTATCTGCTGGGCAGCGTGAATCTGATCGTGATGGGCACTTTGGCGTTTGCAATATCGTCCTTGCTGAGAAACGCCGCGTTGGCGATCGGGGTTTCGGTTTTTGCGTTGCTGGGCGGCAATATCATTATGTCTATTTTGGGCGGTGCGCTGAAATTTGATTGGGCAAGATTTTTGATTTTTGCCAATGTCGATTTAAATGCGGTCATTGAGGGAAATACCATGTTCCAAGGAATGACGGTGGGCTTTTCTCTTGCGGTGATCGCGGTGCATATGGTGGTGTTTTTCCTGACCGCATGGGACGGATTTATCCACCGGGAGAGTATATAAAAGCATTGCTGTGAGAGTTGTTTCACAGTATCATAAAGGGCGGCAAGCTTGGCTTGCCGCCCTCAGTTTTTATTTTTCCGAATCCTGTTTGATTGCCTGCCGCGCGTCTTGTAAGGAAATTTGCACCGTTTTCACAAAATAATAGATCATATTGCCGATTACGGTGATGATCATAAGCACCAAAAACCAACCGCTTAATTGCTTTCCGGCAGCAGAACACAGCAGAATGTAACTAAATCCGACGGTCAGCAGCAGCTTCATGTTGCATATCATGGTGCGGGTTTTGAGAATCATAAACTGCTTTCCGGTTTCCGAGACCGCAGTCGGCATATTCCAGATTTTCGGGAACAGCGACAACACAGTGATTCCGATGAACAGAACGGCTTGCACAATTGCTAAAGTAATCAGCATGTTTTTATTGCTCCATGCATCCGGCTGTCCGGCGTCGTTGTAGTGGGACGGAATTTTATCGGCTATCTGCGGCCAATAAAAAATCAATGCTGCTAAAGTACCGATTAAGATGATTGCCGAAAATATTTCGGCAATCGTTTGCCATGCGGTATAGGAATTTTTCTTCATTATAAAACAAAATCCTTTCAACAAATGTAAACACTATTAATATACTCCGTGTGGAAACGCTTGTCAATCGAAATGAAAAAATTGCATTTTTTTGTGAAATCGGCAAATACTATTCATATAATAATGTCTGCAGGGCAAATCCAAAAATTGATTTGCTCGATTGCAATTACGGAAGCGAGAGAAAGTAAAATGATAGAGTCATTGATGTTTATAGGCAATGTTTTGCTGCGATCCCTTCTTTCGATCGTGGTGCTTTTCATATTAACAAAATTAATGGGTGCAAAACAGATTTCGCAGTTAACTTTTTTTGATTATGCGATCGGTATCTCGATCGGCTCCATTGCCGCAGATATCGCCGCGGATATTGAATCCAGCTATTTGGATGCAATCATTAGCATGGGAATTTATGCCGGTGTTGCCATCTTAATTTCATATGTCACCACCAAAAGCATGAGAGCCAGGCGCTTATTGACCGGTACACCGACTATTTTGATTGACAAAGGGCATATATTAAAGCAGAATTTGAGCAAATCAAAGTTTGACATCAATGATCTGCTGTGTGAATGTCGGGTTTCGGGATATTTTAACATTGCCGATCTGGAATATGCCATTATGGAGCCGAACGGAAGAATCAGCTTTATTCCGAAAGCGGCAAAAAAGCCGGTGACTGCCGAGGATTTAAATTTAACTCCGTCACAGGACAAATTGGTCGCCAACGTGATCATTGACGGTCATATCATGCCTGAAAATTTGAAAGCAATGGGGAAAAATGAAGATTGGCTGCTGAAGCATTTGAAACAACAGAACATCAAAAGCAAAGACGATATCATTTTGGCAACCTTGGATGGCGATAATAATCTTTCTGTTTACTTGGAAGGGCAAAAACAGAAAAAACTGCAAATTATGGATTAATACTATATCAGTGAATGATTGCTTTTTTGTTGGATGGATTGATTCTACCCTCCGGCGGAAAATGCATACATGGCTTCAGAGATGCCGTTCTGGATAGATGTGAATAATCCAAATACATGACTTCCGTTTCATTCATATAAAATTTACAAGAAAACCGGATATTTACAATAATTGATTGCATTTTCTATCCGCAAATGTTAAGATGCTATTGTCAGTATTGGCTACATCTGGTTTTACAAATGAATTGGAGGGATGATTTGTTGGAATGGCATGATATGTCACTGGATGAAATAACAAAAGAGTTACAAACGGATTTTGATAGCGGCTTGACATCAGAGCAAGTGCTTGAAAAGAAACAACAATTCGGCAGGAATACGCTGGCAGGAAAAAAGAAAAAGACGATGCTGCAGCGCTTCTTGGAACAGTTTAAAGATGCGATGGTACTCATTCTTATTTTAGCGGCGGTGATTTCTTTTGCAGTTGCTTGGAACGGACATGAGAAAACCGAATTTCTGGAACCGCTGATTATTCTGTTTATCGTCATTGTCAATGCCATTATGGGAGTAGTACAGGAAAGCAAAGCGGAGAAAGCGCTGGACGCATTACAGAACATGTCGTCTCCTCACGCGAAAGTGATCAGAAACGGCAAGCTGGAAGTGATCGAGTCCGCCGAAGTGGTACCGGGTGATATCATTGTGTTTGAAGCGGGGGACTATATTCCCGCGGATGCCCGTCTGATCGAGTCCGCAAGTCTAAAGTGCGAAGAATCGGCTTTGACCGGAGAATCGGTGCCGTCTGAAAAAGACGCGCGCGCGGAAATTGCCGCAGATGCACCGTTGGGTGATCGCCTCAATATGATATTTACCGGATGTTCCGTTTCATATGGCCGCGGAAAAGCAGTTGTCACTGACACCGGGATGAATACGCAAATGGGCAAAATTGCTCGGTTGTTGGATTCTTCTTCGGACAATCAAACGCCGTTACAGTTGAAACTGGCTAAGTTAGGAAAATATTTGGGAATTTTGGCAATCGGTATTTGCCTGATTATTTTTGTGATCGGTTGGCTTGCCGGAATGAAAGCGTTAGATATCTTTATGATCGCGGTTTCATTGGCAGTTTCTGCCATTCCGGAGGGGCTTCCGGCTATTGTTACCATCGTTTTGGCACTGGGTGTACAGCGGATGGTGAAGAAAAACGCTATCATTCGCCGTTTGCCTGCTGTTGAAACGCTGGGGAGCGCGTCAGTCATTTGCTCCGATAAAACCGGTACGCTGACGCAAAATAAAATGACCGTTGTGAATGGATGGACCGAGGGGGCTTTACAGCCGGTCAATGAAGACGCCCCCGATAATATCAAGCATTTATTGAAATTGGCGGCGTTGGCGAGCGACGGTTCGGTAGAAATCGCGGACGGAAAAGAAAAACATGTTGGTGATCCCACCGAAACTGCCATTATTTCGGCGGCTATGAAAAACGGAATGTCCAAGGAGCAAATCAACGCGGAATGCCCGCGTGTGGGAGAGATTCCTTTTGATTCCGACAGAAAATTGATGACGACCGTGAATATGATGGACGGCAAGCCGGTTGCGATCGTGAAGGGCGCCTGCGATGTGATGTTTTCCCGCTGTGCTTCGGGCGATCTGGAACAGGCACAGAAAGTCAATAAAGAAATGGCGACACGCGCTTTGCGGGTATTGGCGGTTGGATACAAACGGCTTGATTCTGTCCCTGAATCATTGGTGTCGGAGGAAATCGAAAACGGCTTGACCTTTGTCGGTTTGATCGGTATGATCGATCCGCCGCGTGAAGAAGCCAAAGAAGCGGTTGCTACCTGTATTATGGCAGGAATACGTCCGATTATGATTACGGGCGACCATATCGTAACAGCGTCCGCAATCGCCAAAGAACTGGGCATTTTGCGCGAGGGTGATTTGGCAATGACCGGAACCGAGCTTTCTCAGATGAACGACGAGGAGTTTGCGGCAAATATTCGTAAATATTCGGTATATGCCAGAGTGTCGCCGGAGGATAAAATCCGCATTGTCAAAGCATGGCAGGCAGCCGGTGAAATCGTATCCATGACCGGAGACGGAGTCAATGATGCACCCGCGTTAAAGCAGGCAGACATCGGCTGCGCCATGGGAATCACGGGTACCGATGTGGCTAAAGGCGCTGCCGATATGACATTGACGGATGATAATTTTGCGACGATTGTGGAGGCGGTTCAAGAAGGCCGTGGTATCTATGACAATATCAAGAAAGCCATTCAATTTTTGCTTGGCACGAACATCGGCGAAGTCATTACCGTCTTTATGGCTATGTTGTTTTGGCGGGAATCTCCTTTGCTCGCCATGCATCTGTTGTGGCTGAATTTGGTTACAGACGGTTTGCCGGCGTTGGCGATGGGGGTAGAACCGATTGAAAGCGACATTATGACTCGGAAACCCAAACCGAAAAACGAAGGGCTATTTGCTGACGGGTTAGGCATACGGGTCGTGTTACAGGGCGTTATGTTCGCTGCCTTGACACTGATTGGTTATTACACAGGTAAAACTTATTTCGGCGGCGTTTCCGCCGGACAGACCATGGCGTTTTTGGTTTTATCGGCTTCCCAGTTGTTCCATGTATTGAATGTCCGAACTAAAAAATCCATTTTTGTGTCACCGCTTCATAAAAATAAATACATGGTGGGAGCGCTCGTCATCTCCTTTTTATTGATCGCGCTGATTTCGTTCGTTCCGCCGATCGCACAGGTTTTTAAAATTGCTATGCTTCCCGCAAAGGCTTATTTGCTGGCGTTGGGATTATCGGTTGCGCCGATTGTTGTCATTGAAATTGAGAAGTTGATACGATTATTATTCAGAAAGAAAAAATAGGGTTTCACTTTAGGAAAATCCCATCCGGAGTTTTGTAAACTTCGGATGGGATTTTTTTCGGAATAACCTTGACAAAATATGAATATTGTATATAATGTATATATACAATATTTTTGGAGGGCTTCTGTGAATATTATCATTAGTAACTCGAGCGGAAAACCAATTTATGACCAAATACGGGATCAGTTAAAATCGAAAGTGATATCGGGTGAGCTGAAAGAAGGAGATGCACTTCCTTCTATGCGAACGCTTGCCAAAGAGTTAAGAATCAGTGTCATTACGACCAAACGGGCATATGAGGAACTGGAACGGGAAGGTTTTATCATTTCCATAACCGGAAAGGGAAGCTTTGTGGCAGGCAAAAACACCGATTTTATTCGGGAAGAACATCTTCGACAAATTGAAGAGCATTTGCAAAAAGCGATCGAGTTATCGGCGGGCTGCGGATTGACGCAGGAGGATTTAATCCAAATGCTGTCTTTGCTATATGAAGAAAAATAAAATACAAATTGTAAAAATATTATAAAATAAACTTTTAGTATATAAGGAGAAGCGATTTTGATGAGCAACGCATTGGAAATTCGAAATCTTTCTAAAGTATATCCGGATTTTACGCTCGACAAGGTGAATCTTACCTTGCCGTCAGGCTGTATTATGGGATTTGTTGGAGAAAATGGAGCCGGAAAAAGTACGACGATCAAGCTGATTTTAGATTTGATTCATCGAGACGGCGGGGAAGTGTCGGTTTTAGGTGCGGATCAAATTTCTCAGAACAAGGAGATCAAAGAGAATATCGGCGTTGTCATGGATGAGAGCAGTTTCCCCGACCAGTTGACCATCCGCGATATAGAAACCATTATGAAATGTTGTTATCAAACCTGGAACAGCCAAACGTTCGCAAGCTATTGCAGCAGATTTGAATTGCCGACCAAAAAGACAGTGAAAGAATTATCCAGAGGTATGAAAATGAAGCTGTCGATTGCGGCGGCACTATCCCATGACAGCAAACTGCTGATTATGGATGAGGCTACCAGCGGGTTGGATCCGGTGGTGCGGGATGAGATCCTTGATATTTTTCTGGAATTTATTCAGGATGAAAGTCACAGCATTTTTATCTCATCGCACATTATTAGTGATTTGGAAAAAATATGTGATTATATTACCTTCATCCACAAAGGAAAGATTATCTTCAGTGAAGCAAAGGATGATTTACTGGATCAATACGTAATCATCAAATGCTCGGAGGAGGAATATCAGACCATTGACCCGACAGCCGTGATCGGTATGAGGCAGAATCGTTTTGGAATAGAAGCGCTGGCATGGAAACGAAAAATCCCTTCGACAATTGTTCGGGACGCTGCAACCATTGAAGACATTATGCTTTATTATGTAAAAGGAGAAAAATGATGAAAGGGCTGTTATTAAAGGATATCCTCAATTTAAAACAACAGGGAAAAGTATATTTTTTCATTATCGCGATTTGGCTTGCGATTGCAATTGCGAGCCGTGACGGCAACTTTTTCGGTGGTTTGATGACGATGTTTACCGTATTGGTACCGCTTTCTGCCGCGGCGTATGATGACAAAGCAAAATGGGACAGATATGCACTGACTATGCCGATATCCCGTTGGGATTTAGTGCTTTCCAAATACCTTTTGGCATTTATCTGCTCTGTTGTAAGCGCGTTTTTATCGGAGATTGTAATGGTGGTCATCACCGGTGATGTATTAAACAGCTTGTTGCGATCGGCAGTATATATAATGGTCGGCATGCTCCTCGTATCTCTGATTCTGCCGTTTATTTTTAAATTCGGGGTGGAAAAGGCACGGCTGATCATGATGGCGCTTGTTTTGATACCGACTGTTATCGTTATGGTGTTTTCGAGAATGGATCTGCAATTTCCGGAATGGAAAGAGCCGGGAAAGATCGTTTGGCTATTTCCGATTGCGGTCATTGCGATGATTATGATTTCTGTTATCGCTTCCAAGAGAATTTATGATCATAAAGAGCTGTAATTTATGTCTACGGAACCAATCAAAAACCTTGCATTTTGTCAATTCATAAACAACGGAAAAATGCTTTGTTATCGTTGTTTATGAATTGCTCTGTGAGCATTAACGATACAGCCGCCCTAATACTAAAATCTAATGAAATACTTTCATTCTTTCCGGTCTGAATTGCGCCAGAAAGCGTTATCCTCCTTGCTGGGCGTCAGCCCAGCGGCGTCGTCTGCCTTTTCTGACACAATTCATCCTCGGAAATCGATTAAAGCTTTCAATTAGATTTTAGTA
>JAQXIB010000255.1 GCA_029007575.1 Clostridiales bacterium
CGCTCCGGGCGGAGGAGGCTGTGGGGGCATATACTGTCCGAATTGTCCCGGCTGCGGGGGATATGAATAATATCCTCCGTATGGCGGCATTGGGGGCATGGGCGGTACCGGCACTTTATTGCGGATAATGAAAAGAATTACCGTATCGCTTCCGCCTACCAGCAACGATAAAACAAGATACAATACCGCATTATTCGGCGCATAATCCTTAAAAATATTGTATAAAGCGATATAATTGAAAACCGCATATACGATTGCGACAATGCATCCGATCATCAGCAACAGATAGCCTGCCAGAAAAGGCACGGCAATCATCCTGTCCATGTTGTATGTTTCAAAACTCAAGCCATGTTGAAACAATGATACCGTTCCCGGAAACATGATGCCAAAGCCAAGCAATTCCAGCACACCCACCGCAATATTTGTCCCGAGCAATATTTTACGGTGATTGCTCATTTTTCCGCGCTTGATATTGATATCATCAGAAATTCGTCCAATCGCATATCCGCCGCAAAACGGAATCCAGCCGATCCAAGGATTGCTAAACCCGCGGTTTTGCGACAAGCGCGTCAATGCAATCGCCCGAAGAATATAAATGACCAATCCGATCGCAGCGATAACAAGAAACATAATCACGAATACCGGAGCCATAATCGCAAAGACCTCTCTGATTTCTGATGCAGAATCCGTTATGGGGTAATCATAATTGAAATCATAGCTATACATCTGTCAGTCCTCCTTTATCATTTCAGGAAAAAGCTTCCTTTTACTCTTGTTATTCATTATATAGCAAAGAAAATCGGTATGCAAGACGTTTTTTCTGAAATATTTCTGACTATTTTTTGAAAAGTACTTGACAAACAAAAAAGATCGTTGTATTATTGTATTAATCACTTAGTACAATAATACAATCGAGTTGATTTAACACAAAGAAAGCATTAGAAAGGAGTGGTTGCTAAAATGACATGGGAAATGAAAACAGACCGACCGATCTATCTTCAGCTTATTGAACAAATCAAGCGCAGAATCGTGTCGGGCGAATTTCCGGCAGGAAGCCAGCTCCCGCCGGTAAGAACCCTTGCCGAACAAGCGGCAGTGAATCCAAACACCATGCAGAAAGCCTTTTCAGAGCTGGAACGGGAAGGATTAGTATTTACTCAGCGCACCAGCGGCAGATTTATAACGGAGGACAAAGCCATGATCGAACAGCTGAAAACCATGTTGGCACAAGAAGTTATTACCGAATTTTTCCTTCAGATGAACGGACTAGGTTTCACCAAAGAGGATGCCATCCATCTGATCGAATCCACAGCAAAGGAGCAAAAGATATGAACACACTAGTAAATTGCAGTAATGTTGTCAAAACCTACTCAGGCAAATATGCGCTTGCCGGCGTCAGCTTAAACTTAGAACGCGGCAAAATCATCGGACTGTTGGGGCCGAACGGCAGCGGAAAAACCACATTAATCAAGCTGCTCAGCGGAATCTTGACGCCTACCTCGGGGAGCCTGCAAATCGACGGGAAGGACATCGGCATTGAAACCAAAAAAATCGTTTCTTATTTACCGGAACGAACTTATCTCAATGATTGGATGACCGTAGAGCAAATTATCCGCTTCTTTCAGGATTTCTATGCGGATTTTCAAGCCGAGAAAGCATACGATATGCTGGCACGCCTAAATATCAATCCGAAGGATCGGCTCAAAACGATGTCCAAGGGGACAAAAGAAAAAGTACAGTTGATTTTAGTGATGAGCCGTCAAGCCGAATTATACTTGCTTGATGAGCCGATCGGCGGCGTGGACCCGGCGGCAAGAGATTACATCCTAAACACCATCATTACCAACTACAATGAGAACGCAACTATCATTATTTCCACCCATCTGATTTATGACATCGAGCGGATACTTGATGAAGTTGTATTTATATCGCAAGGACAGATCCGAATGGTAGCGTCGGTCGACGACATCAGAGAAAATCAGGGAAAATCAATAGACGAAATGTTCAGGGAGGTATTCAGATGCTAGGAAAATTAAACAAATACGAAATCAAAGCCACCGCACGGATGTTTTTACCGTTATATGCCGGCCTGCTGCTGTTTGCTTTGATCAACAAAATTTTTATCGAAATCAATCTTTTGAAAACAAAGCTGGCATTCCTGCCCGCTATATCCGGTATGATCTACTTTTTTATCATTGCAGCCACCTTTATCGTTACGCTGGTGGTGATGATCCAACGCTTCTATAAGAACTTGCTTTCAGACGAAGGATACCTCATGTTCACCCTTCCGGTAAAGCCAAACAGACATATCATTTCTAAAATGCTGGTTTCGATCCTGTGGGTGGTCATCAGTGTGATTGCCGCTGTATTGTCCGTGTTGATTCTGGGGTACCAAAAAGGCATGCTCAGAGACATCGGCACGCTGATCACGAATTTTTTTAAGCTTCCTTTGGAACGCTCCGGTCCCATTTTGCTGACCGGAATCCTCTTTCTGTTCGTAATCTTAGCTGCTATGATCGTTTTTGTGCTCCAAATCTACGCATCGCTGTCACTGGGTCACCTCGCCGGCAAGCACCGCATTCTGCTTGCATTTGTCGCCTATCTGGCAATCAGCATGATTTGGCAAATCCTGATGAGCGTTGGGATGATCCTATTGTCTTCCATCCATCCGTTTATGAATTGGATCAATGAATTGCAGTCTATCCACCAAGTGCAGTTGTTTATGGGCGGAATGCTGTTTGTTTCGCTGGTGCAAGCCGTCATTCTTTATATCGCCACCAATGTTATCTTATCAAAAAGATTAAATCTGGAATAATACTAAAATCTAATGAAACACTTTCAATTAGATTTTAGTATTAGTATAAAACGACTGGTAAACGCTCTTTACTCATAAAAACCGCGCCATCCGAATAATCGGATGACGCGGTTTTTTAACGGGCTGATAGCATTAAATTAAATCAATCGGAGCCAGTGCGCTCAGTCTGGAATTTAGGCGCAGCATCATGTTTTGCTGCAAGCCGTCAAATTTTTTGGTAATTCGGTTTAAAACCATATTGCCGTCCTCATAAGTCGTCAACGGCAACATGATCACAAACTGTGCCGCGCTGTAAGGAGAAACCACATCTCCTTTACGCAGACTGCCGACAACACAATCCTTTAACCTTTGCATTCCCATCTTCAGCGCAGAGGTGCCGGGCATGTTGCCATGTCGGTCGGTAAGCGTGAGTAAAGCGACATGAATGGACAAACCGGTACGTCGGACCGATCTTGCCTGTAACTGATAAATTTGCTTGAATATATCATAATCACAGAAAAAAGCGCCCGGTTTTTCGCCGGCTTCCTTTAGATCTTCCATGATAACCGATAAATCCAGCTCTACATTGTGCATTTCTTTTACAATATCCTTGTAAATCTGGGTGGTTTCATCGGACAACTGAATGCCGAATTCATCATAGAACACCTCAGAAATATGCTGATAATGAGCGATAGCCTTTTTCTTTTGCCGGGTTTTGCCATAGGAGATCAACAACGCCTGATGTATGCTTTCTTCATATGGACAATGCACGATGGCAGCTTCACAAAGAAGCACGGTTTTTTCATAATCATTGATTTGATTATAAAGCGGAATCAGATCCAGCACACAATCCAGATAAAGAGAAGCATAGTAAGCGCTTTTCCCGATCACCCAGTCAAGATAGGAGGATTTCGGCAAAAATTCCCCATGATAAAGAGCGATGGCTTGTTCGTAATCGGCAATGCGTTCCTCAATGCTTTTGCTTTTGTCCGATGCCGACTTGTGCAAAGATTCCATCTGCTCGATATCAATTTCACAGGTCAATTTCGGATTCCAAGCATAGGTATTCCGTTCAAATAGGATAAAGTCCAGCGGCAGATCAGGCGGACAGATTTCTTTCAGCGCAGTGCGGGCGCGATAAACCAAATTTTTCAGTGCGTTGAGCGGATTGTCATATTCTTCACCCGGCCAAACCGCTTCTATCAGTCTTTCCTGAGAAACACTGGTACCGTAATTCGCAAGCAGATATTCAATTAAAGTCCAAACTTTTTTGGTTCTTCCCTGGTCGTCGGTTAATTCGCGGCCTTTAAAAGAGATGGAGAAACCACCCAGCATTTTCACTTTTACGGGGTCATTTTGATTGTTAATCATAAACATCCCATTCCTTCATGAAGTTTGTGCTTTTATCTGTTCTGTTTGAGTAAAAAGGAATAAACAAAATATGAGAGCATTACATTTTCAGGATGCCTCTTTTTTCGAAAATATAAGACAGACCGAACGAATCAGCGCTATACTGCAAGCGGCCGATCTGACATTTTTGTAATATCATTGTACCATTTTAAGCGGATTAAGACAAGCGGTATTACCAGAATTAACAATTAGTTAAAAAAACAAAGTAAAAGAATAAAATGTACCCAAATTATAAAAGCAATTTATATATAATAGTGATGTTTTTTTGAGCAAAATGAAAATTTAACGGAAAATTCTGTTACCGGCTACAACCGAAGGAATAACGGTATCAGACAGAAGCAGCATGGCTCTGATGGCTTTTCTGCCGAAAAGCGCAGCACTCCTGCAAAGGACAATCTTCGCACAATGGTTTGCGCGCCTTGCAGACTTCTCTTCCGAACAGCACCAGCCGATGGCAAAAATCGCTGGATTCTTCGGGCGGGAGGATTTTTTTGAGCGCGAGTTCCAGTTTGTACGGATCTTCTCCTTTCACCAGCCCCAATCGGTTGGTGATTCGGATGCAGTGCGTATCGACTACAACCGCCGGCTTATGAAAGACATCCCCCATAATTAAATTGGCGGTCTTTCTGCCGATTCCCGACAAAGAGGTCAGCTGTTCAATCGAATCGGGCAATGTGGAATCAAAATCTCGGATGAGCTGCGTACACATCTCTTTGATACTCTTGGCTTTGGTTTTGTATAAGCCGCATGGCTTGACGACCTCTTCGATGTCGGCAATATCCGCATCGGCAAAGGATTCCAGCGTAGGGAATTTTCGGAACAGCTCTTTTGTTACAACATTGACTCGCGCATCGGTACACTGCGCCGATAACCGAGTGGCGATCAGCAGTTCATACGGCTTTTGATATTGCAGGGAACAGATCGCCTCCGGGTATTTTTCTTTTAATTTTTCAACAGCAAATAAGGCACGTTCTTTCTTTGTCATGATCATACCATTCCTTCTTGATTTCTTTTCGCCTGCCTTGCAGAGCGTTTTCAGCGGTTACGGCTGATCGACCTGCTGCCATAGCTCCTCCGCTTTTGAAATGATGGCATCGGCATGGTTGTCCCGAAGTTCTTTTTCATCGCGAAATCCCCACAGCACGCCGACCGTCCAGGCGCCGGCGCTTTTGCCGGTTTTCATGTCAGCGGCAGTGTCTCCGACATATACCGTTTCCTCGGCTGTTACGCCGAGTTCTTTCATAATGCCGAATAGTGCGGCAGGATCCGGCTTCAGCGGAACACCCTCTTTTTGCCCGCAGACCAGATCAAAAGTGTCGTCGCCGAACAGAGCTTTTACTACTTTGCTGGTGGTCGGATGCGGCTTGTTGGAAAGAACCGCCATCTTCACCCCTGCCTTTTTCAGTTTAGCGAGTATCTCCGGAATACCCTCATACGGCGCCGTTAAATACAAAAAGTTGTCATCATAGGTTTGATTGTAAAGAGGATATACTTTGTCGAAGCTCTCAGGCGAATCGTCGCCGCTTTCGTGCATCATACGCTGCACCAGGATTTTAGCGCCGTTTCCCACCATGTAACGGTATTTTTCTTTGGGAATTGCCGAAAATCCATACGTTTCCAGCGCTTGATTGGCGAAATAAGCGATGGTGGTGAGGGTATCGGCTAATGTGCCGTCTAAATCAAATATTACAGCCTTTTTCATAACAGGCAAAGTCAATCCTTTCTTTTTTCGGTTTCTGTCATTGCGGGGAGGACTCGGCAAATTGGTAAGCATACAGCTCGGCGTAAATCCCGCCTTGCTCCAGCAATTGTTGATGCGTACCCTGCTCTTTGATCCCGTCGTCGGTAATGACAACGATCTGATCCGCATTTTTTATGGTAGACAGCCGGTGCGCCACAATGATGGAAGTACGGTTGTGTGAAAGCTGCTCCAGAGATTTTTGGATCATCATTTCGGTTGCATTATCCAACGCGGAGGTTGCTTCATCCAGAATCAAAATCGGCGGGTTTTTGAGGAAAGCACGCGCAATCGAAATGCGCTGCTTTTGACCGCCCGAAAGCTTAACGCCCCGCTCTCCGATATAGGTATCATAGCCATTTTCCATTGCCATGACGGTGTCATGAATGTTTGCTTTTTTTGCGGCGCTGATGATTTCCTCCTCGGAGGCGTCCGGTTTCCCGTAGGCGATATTATCCCGAATCGTGCCGGTAAAGAGGAAAACGTCCTGTGCCACGATGCCGATATTTTGTCGCAAAGAGGATCGGGAAATATCCCGAATGTCATGCCCTGCGATGGTGATAGAACCGGCGCTGATCTCATAAAACCTCGGGAGCAAGTGACACAATGTGGTTTTGCCGCCGCCGGACGGGCCGACCAATGCGACGGTTTTTCCCTGCGGGATATGCAGAGAAAGATCCTTCAGCACCAAGCTCTGATCGCTTTCATCCGTTTTATAGCGGAAATCGACGTGCTGAAAATCAATATCCCCGTTCAGCTCCGGCATGTCCGTTTCAGAACCGGTGACCGATTCCTCCTTTTCATTCATGATCTGTTCAAATCGTTCAAAGCCGGACATACCGTTTTGAAATTGCTCAAAAAATTGGACCAGCTTTTTGACCGGATTTAAAAACATATTAATGTAAAGCAAAAAGACGGTAAATTCGCCCACGTCGATCCATCCGTTGAAGAAAAAGATTCCGCCGGTGACCAGCACGATGACATAGAGCATGTCCATGCATAAATCCATACCTGAGAAAAACCGAGCCATGACTCGATAAGCGGCAGAACGTGCCTGGACAAACCGTCCGTTGCAAAGCTCGAATTTTTCGGTTTCCTGATTTTCGGCGGTGTACGCGCGGGAAACCCGCACGCCGGAAATCGCATTCTCAATATTGGCGTTGACTTCCGCAATTTCTTCCCGGGTACGTTTAAAAGCACTCTGCATATCCCGCCTCATTTTAACGGTGAAAAAGAGAATGAACGGCAGTGCGGCATAAACGATCAGCGTCAGCAGAGGGTTGATTGTACATAGGATGACAAAGGAGCCGATCAGTAAAATCAAAGAGAGAAATAAATTTTCGGGGCCATGATGAGCAAGCTCGGAAATATCCATCAAATCGTTGATCATACGGGACATCACCGTTCCGGTCTTGTTTTCATCAAAGAAGGAAAAAGGAAGCTTTTGCAGCTTTTGGAACATATCCCGCCGCATGTCGGACTGCATCCGGACACCGACGATATGACCGTAATACTGAATAAAATAATTCAGCCCTGCCTTGAGCAGATAAATACAAACAAGAGCAGCTGCCCATATAAGCAGCAGACGGAGATTCCGGTTTGGCACGTAATCATTGATGATATTTTTGGCTATCATGGGATAAAACAAGTCGCAAATCGCTACTAAAAGAGCGCAGAACATGTCAGCGAAAAACAGCTTTCGATGCGGCTTATAGTAGTGAATGAACCTTTTTATCATTGTTTTGATGTTCCTTTCCGCAGGGGAATTACAGTAAGATTTCCTGTGTTCTATTATAATCTTTTTTACGAAGTCAGGCAATAGCCAAAATGAAAAAAGACCGTAAAAGCAATTTCTTTTACGACCTCTCTCAATATCGATATCAAACAGACAACGCCATGTTTGCCGGCTTTTCCCCCTGTTGTCTGTGCCGGCAGAAATGATCTTACGCCCGGCAAGCGTTACGCTGCGTCATCATGGTGACATATTCCGCGATCTCGGCAATAAATTTTGCATTAGAAGGCTTGGCGCAAAGATTGCTGCTGTCGTTCCCGAACAGCTTGTTTAATGTTTCAATGTTACCGCAATCCCAAGTGAGCTCAATCGCGGTGCGAATTGCTTTTTCGACGGCACCGGCGGTCGTATTGTATTTTTTTGCGATAGACGGATACAATTCTTTGGTCACTGCATTTGCAAGTCCTTGGTCTTCCGCTACTCTCAGAATGGCGTCCTTGACATAATGATAGCCCTTTAGTTTGACTGTCATTGGCATGGCGCGTAAAACTTTTGCGGTAAATGCTTCGATTTGTTTGTTTGAAATTTCGTTGTAATAGTCCTGATACAGTTCGGAATCAACCGTACAGACATCAGCTCTGTCATTTTCAATATATCCGGTCAGATCATTGACGCGATCCACCAAAGCGGACAAATCAAAAGGCTTCAATATATAATACTCAACGCCTTGCTTCATGATCTCGCCTTCCATAAATTTATTTTCAAAGGAAGAGGTGACAATGCAAGCCGGTCGGTTAGATCTGCATTTATGATTCAATTGCTTCATTACGCCGATTGCGTCCAGACTTTTCATGTATGCATCCATAATTACGACATCCGGCATCTCTTTATCGATTTGTGCCAATAATTGATTGCCGTCTTTTTCAGTTGTGTTGGCTGTAAACCCTGCTTGCCGCAGGATCTCCATACAAATTTTTCCAAACTCTGCCGAGTTGTCACCTATGATGACATGGGAGTGCATCATACCTTTACCACCCTTTCATACAGTTAATAAAACAGTTGAAATATAAATATGAAATTAATCGGGCATCGATTAATTTAACATTTATCCATTAAAAACAATATTGCAGGCAGGAAATTTTATCTGTGTGCGATGCTTGTTTTATAAGCAAATATTTTAATTATTTATGAAGTCATATGTAAGAAAAATAAAAAACGAAAACAACAATATTTTGTGGTAAAATGAAATATTTTGTCAATATATACCTTATGTTTGTAATTTTATCATAACGAAAATTGATAAGCAAGGCGGAAAAGGTCGAACCGACAAATCCTGTCATACGATACAAATATGATTCAATATTATTATGTATGTTGCTTAAGTCTGAGTAAATTTTAAGAGAAAACGAAGATTGGCAAATATTTTTAAGGAAAGTAAGCAAAAGCGAAAAAGGCAATATAAACAATTTTATCTTGCGTTTATTGATATATCTATGTGCGTATTGCCTTTACAAAATGAGCGAGTTAAGATCAGGCAAAAGAAAAAGGTTAAAATATATAACTGATGGAGCATTTAAGAAGATTATCGGCAAGAAATCTACAAAGAGTATAGACCGGATGTCGAAATGCGGTCTACCGAAAAATCATGATTCGGCGAAATTAAAAAACGATATCTGAAGAGGCAAAAAAACTGTGTGATAAAAAAGTACAGAAAGGCTCGTTTTTGCTGCTGCCCGAATGACCATGCTGCGGCTTTTCGGCGTATGTGTACACCGCATGTAATAATTTTTATTTTATTAATAGCTTTTTTCGGCAATATGTAGTATAATAAGTCCATTAGTACGTTGCGCTCCGGGAAATAAAATTCTCTACGAGGCATCGGCGTACTCGGTATTCGGTTTATGCAGTTTACAGTACAATAGAGATAAATACTGCTGCATATCCGTTCCGGTAAAGCGGTTACCGGAAAAATCTAGAGGGAATGGTTTGAATGGAAGTTTATTTGGATAACAGCGCAACGACTAAGGTGTGCGCGGCAGCATGTGAAGCGGCGGTTTCGGCGATGAAAACGGTGTACGGCAATCCGTCCTCTCTCCATCGATTGGGTTTTGAGGCAGAAAAACTGGTCACCCAAAGCCGCAAACAAATTGCCGGCGCATTGTCTTGTTCTCCGGATGAACTTTATTTTACATCGGGTGCAACCGAAAGCAACAACCTTGCGATACGGGGGCTGACCGCTGCCTATCCGCGCATCGGGCGAAAAATCGTGACCACCACGATCGAGCATCCGTCGGTCAGTGAAACGGTGGAGTCCCTTTGCAGTACGGGCTATGAAGTGATCAAAATATCCCCTGACAGCGACGGAAATTTTTCTCCGGACGCTTTCGCGGAGGCAGTGGATGAAAACACGGCACTGGTTACTTTTATGCTGGTGAACAATGAAGTGGGCGTGCTGTTGCCGGCGGCGGAAATTTGCAAAGCAGTAAAACGGAAAAATCCCAATACGCTGATTCACATTGATGCTGTACAGGGATTTTGCAAGGTGCCGTTTCGATCAGACCGCATTTTGGCGGATACGATCAGCATCAGCGGACATAAAATATATGCGCCCAAAGGCGTTGGCGGTTTGTATCTGAAGAAGGGTGTTCGCCTCAAGCCGGCACAGACCGGCGGCGGACAGGAAAAGGGGCTGCGTTCCGGCACCGAAAGCGTTCCGCTGATTGCGGCATTCGGCGCGGCGGTCGCAGAAACCTATCCGAATATGGAAAACAATCAAACGCACTACCGTCAATTGCGGGAACATTTGAAAAAGCGTCTCATGAACCAACCGGAGATTGTGATGAATTCTCCCGAAAATGCTGTCCCCTATATCTGCAACTTTTCGGTACGGGGGATTCGTTCCGAAATTATGCTGCACTTTTTAGAGCAGTCGGGCATTTACGTGTCCAGCGGCTCCGCGTGTGCAAAAGGTAAGCCAAGCCCGGTGCTGGCAGCCATGGGGATTCCGAAAGAGCGGGCAGACTCAGCACTTCGGATCAGTTTTTCTCCCGAAACGACGATATCGGATATCGATCTCCTGCTGGACGGTTTAAATAACGGCATTTCTTCTTTACAAAAAATGCGGTAAAAGGAGCGGCTTTCATGAAAAAGATACTCTTACCCTGCCTGGTATTAGTACTGGGACTGTATTTTACGGCGTCACCGGTAAAACCGTATCGTTATCATGAAAGTCACGATCAGAGCACCATTACTTTTCAAACCGAAGCATACCGGCATTCGGGATGTGAATGGCATTATTATTTAGATGATACCGATGTTTTATCGGAAGATTACGGCGGGGGCAGTTTGGAAGAAACCGGATTGTTTGGCTTGGGCGGAGCCTTGAACTGTTATACCTTTTCTTTTTCGGGAAAATCCCCCGGCAATGCTACTGTTTATTTATACTGTTGTTCTCAATCGGACAAAACCGATTTAAAAGAAATGTATGCGTATCATTATGTAGTTGACGAGAATTTACAGATTTCTTTTTTGGCTATGGAAAGCGGTGAAGCTCTTGCTTCCGATATTGCGGACTTTACCTAGTCCGGACATTACCTAGTCCGGACATTACTTAGAAAAAATCTCCGCCTTAGCCGGCGGCAGAATGCAGATAAAAAGAACGGAGATATCAATGAAAGAAATTTTACTGATTAAAAACGGAGAAATTGCACTCAAGGGACTGAACAGAAACACCTTTGAGTCGATTTTGATTAAAAATATTCGTTTTCGGCTGAAGGATCTCGGAAAATTCAATATTCGGGTGGCACAGTCAACCGTATACATTGAGCCGTTGGAGGAAAATATTGACTTTGAAACCGCGGTGGAACGGATTCGGAAAATTTTCGGCATTGCTGTTTTTTCCCGCGCCGCCGTTGCCGAAAAGAATTATGAAGACATCAAAAAAACGGCTTTGGAATATTTGCAGGATCTGATGCCGGAGGTAAAAACCTTTAAGGTGGACGCCAAACGTTCCGACAAGCACTTCCCGATGACCTCTCCTGACATCATGCGGGAGATCGGCGGGGATATTTTGGAGGCGTTCCCGCATCTAAAAGTAGACGTGCATCAGCCCGAAGTAACGGTCACAGTTGAAATCCGGGATTATGCGGCATATATTCATGCCAAGCGGATTCCGGGCGCAGGAGGCTTGCCGGTCGGCTCGGGCGGAAAAGCCATGCTGCTGATTTCGGGCGGGATCGACAGCCCGGTCGCGGGCTATATGATGGCAAAGCGGGGACTGGAATTACAAGCGATCCATTTTGTCAGTCCGCCCTATACCAGTGACCGCGCCCGAGAAAAGGTGGAAAGCCTGTGCGCGAAAATGGGCGAGTATTGCGGAAGAATCCGCTTTTACTGCGTGCCTTTTACCAAGATACAGGAAGCACTGCGGGATCATTGCCCGGAGGAGCTGTTTACATTGCTGATGCGGCGGCTGATGATGGAGATCGCTCAGCATTTTGCGGACAAGGAGGGTGCGCAGGCGCTTGTTACCGGCGAAAGCTTGGGACAGGTCGCAAGCCAAACACTCAGCGCGCTTGCCTGCACTGACGCGGTCTGCCGGATGCCGGTACTGCGACCCTTAATCGGAATGGATAAAAGCGAGATTGTGGAAATATCCAGAAAAATCGATACGTATGAATTGTCCATCCTGCCTTATGAGGATTGCTGTACCGTTTTTACGCCCAAGCATCCGAAAACCCGACCTTCCGTAGAGGAGGTCGCGGCAGCACAGGCCGGCTTCGACTTTGCTTCGCTCGTCCGAGAGGCAATCGAAGGCACCGAAGTAAAAATGATACGACCGTCTTATTGAGTCTGAGGTGGTTGGGTCAAAAGGCTGATTTCAAAATCAGAAGAAAACGATTTTATTTTACTGATATGGTTTATATAGTTTCATTTCGGAAAGGATGATACCGTAATTATGAACGCTGAAATTATTGCTGTCGGCACCGAGATTCTGCTCGGGGATATTATGAATACCCATGCGCAGTTTCTGGCAAAGGAACTGGCGGCATTGGGATTTAACCTGCATTTTCAGTCGGTGGTCGGAGATAACCGCGACAGATTGGTTTCTTCCCTGAAAGAATCGCTGGGCAGAAGCGACATTGTGATTCTGACCGGCGGCCTCGGTCCCACCAATGATGATTTGACCAAGGAAACTGCCTGTGAGGTGCTGGGCGAGACGATGGAGCTGAATCAGGAGGCTCTTGACCGCATCCGCCGGTATTTTGCAAGACGCGGACAGGAAATGCCGGAAAACAATGTCAAGCAGGCGATGCTTCCTCCGGGGTGTACCGTGTTTTTTAACGAGTACGGCACTGCGCCGGGAGCGGCAATTGAAAAGAACGGGAAATGTGTGATCCTGCTTCCCGGACCTCCCAGAGAGCTGATTCCGATGTTTCACGAGCAGGTGCGCCCGTATCTCCAAAAGTTTTCGGACAGCAATATCCTCTCGCATACTCTGACGGCGTTCGGTATCGGAGAATCCGCCATTGCCGAAAAGCTCGGCAGAATTTTGGAGAATCCCAATCCGACCGTAGCGCTCTATGCCAAGGACGGAGAGGTCCAGATTCGAGTGACCGCCAAGGCGGCAACGGCAGAGCTTGCCGACGGCATCATCATGCCGATGATACAGGAAATTACCCGTCGGTTGGGCGACTATATTTACGGCGTTGATGTGCCGAATATTCACAGCGTGGTCATCGGCATGTTGCGTGAGCAGAGAATGATGATCGCAACGGCGGAAAGCTGCACCGGCGGCATGCTATCGCAGAAGCTGACCGAGATTTCCGGCGCATCCGAAGTCTTTGAGTTCGGCGTTGCGTCCTATTCCAATCGGATCAAAGAAAAGATTTTGGGAATCCCGAAGGAAATTATCGATCGCTGCGGCGCTGTCAGCAGTGAGGTTGCCATGCTGATGGCAATCGGCGCGCAACGAGAGGGAAATGCGGACATCGGCGTAGGAATCACCGGTATCGCCGGCCCCGGCGGAGGCACGGCCGAGAATCCGGTAGGGCGTGTTTATGTCGGTGTGACCTATAAGAATAAATATTGGGTGGAAAAGCTGACCATCGGTCACGGCGCCTCGGACGAGCGGGATTACATTCGGAAAATCGCCACTATGCACGCATTAAATATGGTGCGGTTGATTTTGGAAGGCTCGCCGCGGGCGGTGGAAGCACTTGCGGAAATTCCGGAAATTCCGGCGGTGGCGCCTCTTACCCGAAACGGCTCTGCTTTTGCGGAGGAGGTCAATCCCGAATCGGCGGGCGAAACGGCATTTCTTTCTGCCGAGGGCGAAGCGGCCGCAGAGCTATCCCCCGACGGTACCGCGGCGATCAAACGGCCATGGTATCAGCGGCTTGCGATGTATATTTTCCCTTGGAAAGGCGATTCGGTACAGGAAATTATTCGAAAGATCATTTTCTTGATCGCTCTGATCACGTTGATCGGTTCTTCCATTTATATTATTGATTACTTAAAAGCACAGGTCCAAATCGACAGTGTGTTTAAAGAAACCTTAAGCCTTTATGACAGGGAGCCAACCGCGGAGGAGCTTGCCAACCTGCCTGACGGGTACTTGAAAAAATTCGCGGCGCTTTATAATCAGAATCAGGAAATCAAAGGCTGGATTTCCATTCCCAACAGCAGAGTTAACTTCCCGGTGATGCAGACCGATAACAATGATTATTATTTAAATCACAGTTTTAACCGCTCCTCCAACCGTTACGGCGCGCCGTTTGTAGATTGGCGCTGTACCGTCGGTCCAAACGGGCAGCTAAGCACCAATACGATTATTTACGGACATAACGGTTCGGGTGGAAAAGTGTTCTGCGATGTGAAAAACTACGCAAACATCAACTTCTACCGGGGCAGTCCCACGATCACCTTTGACACGGTCTATGAGGAATCACAGTGGAAGGTGTTCGGCGTCATTTTGACCAATGGCTCCCCTGACGGCGGATATTTCTTCCAATATCATAATTTCATCAACGCAGAAAGTGACGAACATTTTGAGTGGTTTATCCGACAAATTAACCGGCGCACTTTAATCAATACCACCGTTGATGTTCTGCCGACAGATCAGTTGTTGACGCTATCTACCTGTTCTAAGAAGGCGGATTTGGAAGATGGACGTTTGGTCGTGTTTGCCAGAAAAGTCCGTCCGGGCGAGTCAGCGTCGGTGGACGTACGCAACGCAACGGTCAATCAAAACCCGTTGTATCCGCTTTCCTGGTACAAACAGCACAATCAAACCGTACCGGAATTCCCGGATGATCCGGATCCGATCGGCGGAGATAACACCATTACGCCGGCACCGGGCGACAACATCACTTCGACTTATTCCAGACCGGATACGACTACCAGCAGCAGACGTCCGGACGATCCGATCTATCCATCCTCCAGCAGAGTTTCAAGCAGCGGCACTTCTTCTACCGGAAGCACTGCTTCAGGCAGCACTTCGAGTAATACTTCAAGCAGTGGTACTTCTTCAAGCGGCACTTCCAGCGGAGTCACTTCTTCGGACGGTACGTCAAGCGATGTTACTTCTTCGGAAGGTACCTCAAGCGATGTGACCTCCTCAGATGAAACGTCGAGCGAAGACACTTCTTCTACTGCGTCGGAGACCGAGCCGTCTCAGCCCGAGACTTCTTCGGAAGAAAGCACACCGTCGGAAAATCCGACTCCGGAGCCGGAACAGGCAGAATAGCACCTAACAGTAAACTCAGACAGCACAATAAAATATTGTGCTGTCTGAGCGTGTCGACAAAGTCGACAACGCTCTGGGAAAGGGGACTTTCCCCTCTCCCAACCTCACCCCACAATCCGCGTTGCGACACGGATTGTCGAGGTCAAAACCGATGCACATGTCCTCGGTTTTGACATTGGAAGGGGCTGTAACTTATAGTTTTTCGACAGACTGAGACAGCACAATAAAAAATTGTGCTGTCTTTTGCTAACAACGTGATCGCTGATCATCCAACTAGGACAGGGAAAGGAATTGTTTCGATGAAAAAGCTATGGATACAATACATAATGGTGATTTTATCGGCGGCAATGATGCTGGCGGTCGTACCTGATTTTTCCGATTTGATCAAAAGCGCGCAGGCGCAACCCGATTGGCAGACCGATATCCCGTCTGAAGAAGAAACTGAATTCGGAGATTTTGTACTCCCCATTCCGAACGAAGATCAGCTTTCGTCTGTGTATCTTGCATCTGACACCGAGCGCATGTCCTCTATGCTCCGTTCGCTGTTCACCTCTATGCCTGCTTCTTCAAAGAGCAGTTCAAGCACAAGCCGCGTTTCAAGCAAGCTGTCTTCCTCTTCCGTGATACAAGATCCGACCGCCAGTATGCCACCGATCCCTTCTTCTAAGCCAAGCAGCTCCTCTTCACTGTTTACCTCTTCTGCTGTTTCAGCCACGTCTTCGGGCAGCTCTGAAGTAGGAGAGAAAGTCTGGGTTACGGTAAACGGAAAGCAGCAGGAGCTTGCACTGCTTGAGGTTCTGCCTCAAATCGTAGAAAACGAGATTGGCAGCAGTTCCGAACCGGAAGCCTTAAAAGCACAAGCTGTTGCCGCGCATACTTTTATTCGGTATTATAATGACAGAGACAGCGCACCGGCAGTTTCTTTAAAAGCAGTCTATCCCGCCAATCAGGCAAAAATGGACGCCGCCATTCGCGCGGTTGCGGATAAGATCATGACAGTGGGCGGCAAGGCGGTTTATACGCCTTACTGTGCCTCCAGCGCCGGCAAGACGAACTCCTCGGTCGATGTATGGGGCGGCAATTTGTCTCATCTGGTCAGTGTGGAAAGTAAGTATGACAGTCAGGATACCAAGAACTGGGGCACCCGCAAAACAATGTCGGTGAGCGAAGTGAAAAGCCTGTTGGAAACTAAGGGCGGCATCACGGTATCGGGAAAACCGGAAGAATGGTTTAAAATCATTAATTATACTGCCGGCGGTTATAATAAAAATATGTCTGTTTGCGGGCAGACTCAATGCACGATCAACGGAAAAACGCAGACAATCACCGGTAGAGTGCTGCGTGAAAACATTTTGTCCTTAAGAAGCGCGAAGTTTGACGTCAAGGTGGAGGGTGACTCTTTCATATTTACCACCTACGGATATGGCCATGGTGTGGGGATGCCTCAAATCGGGGCAAATCTCTATGCGAAAAACGAAAAATGGAGTTATCAGCAAATTTTAACTCATTACTATACCGGTGTGACGATTACAACGCTGAAATAACAAAAGGGAGAGGTTATTGTTTTGGAACGGCTTGCACAGAATACGCTTCAAAGTAAAAAAACGATTGCATCGCGGATCGGCTTGATCGATGAGGTACGTGGATTCGCTATTTTGTGCATGGTGGTTTATCATGGGTTTTATGATGCGGTGTTTATGTTCGGAGCGGATATTCCTGCGTTTGACCATCCGGTGATGAATTTTATTCGAGATGCATTCGCCTTTGGATTTATCTTTATTTCGGGTTCGGCATCCCGCTTTTCCCGCAGCAATCTAAAGCGAGGCGCGCTCTGTTTCGGGTGCGGATTGTTAATGACCGCTGTGACAGCTTTGTTTGCTGCCGATCAACTGATTTTGTTCGGGATTCTGCACTGCCTCGGTGTCTGCATGATGCTGTATCCACTGCTGTCAAAGGGATGCGACAAATTGCCGACTTGGCTGGGAATTGGCATATTATCTCTGCTTTTTTTGCTGACCTTTCGGGTAAGCAGCGGATATTTGGGCTCTGAACAGTTGTTTACCATTGCCTTGCCGGATCCCTGGTATGCAACAGGCTGGCTGTTTTGGCTGGGCTTGCCGAGCGCCGGTTTTTATTCGGCAGATTATTTTCCGCTGCTGCCCTGGATTTTTGCGTTCTTACTGGGCGGATATTTCGGCAGATGGCTAAAAAACGGGAACCCGCCGGAGTGGATCAAAAAGACGCATCTCCGTCCGCTGGCCTTTGTCGGACGGCATACCCTTTGGATTTATTTGTTCCATCAGCCCGTGTTGCTGCTTCTGTTTGAGTTGGCAGCTATTGTTATGAAATGTTAGTTGCTACGCATTGAGACAATATTTTTTGCTTACTAATACTAAAATCTAATGAAACACTTTCATTCTTTCCGGTCTGAATTGCGCCAGAAAGCGTTATCCTCCTTGCTGGGCGTCAGCCCAGCGGCGTCATCTGCCTTTTCTGACACAATTCATCCTCGGAAATCGATTAAAGCTTTCATTTAGATTTTAGTATAACAACCGCTTGAAAACTGATTCAAGTTTTCAAGCGGTTGTTTGTCCATTAGAAAAAAATTCCAAAATTACTATTGACAGATTTGGATATTCATGTTATAATCCTCTCATACCTATCGAAAAAGTAGGAAATAAAAACAACATCAAATCCCGGAAAGGAGCAGCCTCGTTATGCAGCGACATTTTGAATTGTTGGTTCGGGCAAATTATCGATTCGGACGAATGCATTAATATCAGCAACCGACCCGAATTTTTATGAAATTACATAGACCGAAAAAATAAAACTGCAATAAGAAAGAGGTATTTACCATGAGCTATACATACGATAACAATTATAGATTTGAGACCATCCAACTGCATGCGGGACAGGAAAATCCCGATCCTGCCTCCGACGCGAGAGCAGTTCCGATTTATCAGACGACTTCCTATGTCTTTAAAAATTCTGCCCATGCTGCCGCCCGATTCGGTCTTGCCGATGCCGGCAACATCTACGGAAGACTCACCAACTCTACCCAAGACGTTTTTGAGACACGGATCGCTGCTTTGGAAGGCGGCGTTGCAGCGCTCGCTACCGCATCGGGAGCCGCTGCCATCACCTACACGATTGAAGCGCTGGCGCAAAAGGGCGATCATATCGTAGCACAGAAAACGATTTACGGCGGCAGCTACAACTTGCTGGCACATACGCTTCCGCAATACGGCATTGAAACGACTTTCGTGGATGCCCATAATCTGGAAGAACTGGAAGCCGCGATTCAGGATAACACCAAGGCGGTTTATCTGGAAACGCTTGGCAACCCAAACAGCGATATTCCTGATATTGATGCGATTGCCGCCATCGCACACAAACACGGTTTGCCGTTAGTGATCGACAACACTTTCGGCACTCCCTATCTGATTCGCCCAATCGAGCATGGCGCAGA
>JAQXIB010000256.1 GCA_029007575.1 Clostridiales bacterium
AATAAATCAAACTACATTGTAACCAACTGGTAAACGAGTCTTACAAAAACCGCCCCCTGTTTCGTATGAACAGGGGGCGGTTTTTATGAGTATTTTCTTTATTCGCGTAAAATCAATTCCCAATAGAATCAATTGCTGGATCGACTGCTTGTCAGCGAAGTTCCTCGATCCTCCGCCAGTGTTACGTTGATGGTAAGGGTAGTTGACTTATTTAAAGCAGTCAGCCGATACACCGTCATTTTCACGGTCTCACCCGGCTTCTTGGTTCTTAAAAACTCAGTAACATCTTCGGTGGTTTTGATATCTTTGCCATCCATTTTGGTAATAATATCGCCGACTTGCAAGCCACTTTTCGCCACATCCAACGTGGAATCAATCGACATAACCTGCAATCCCATCGGAACGTCGTTTAACGCCGCGGTAAATTTATCGATCTCCTGATAGGTAATACCGACTTTTACGCGTCCTTCTACAAATCCATGCGCAACCAGACTGTCTACGATCGGCTTAGCCTCATTGATTGCAATAGCAAACCCGATTCCCTCGTACTCGTTGGCAACAATCTTAGAGGAATTGATGCCGATAACCTGACCGTAAGCATTTACCAGCGCACCGCCCGAATTTCCCGGATTGATCGCGGCATCTGTTTGAATACAAGTCATGCTGAAACCGCTGGAGCTGGATTTAATGTTTCGATTCACAGCCGAAACAATACCACCAGTTACGCTGCCTGCCAATTCCATACCGTTTGGATTTCCGATAGCAAGCACGCGCTCGCCAACCTCTACCGTGGAAGAATCGCCGAACTCCGCCTTGGTCAGATTGTTTGCTTTGATCTTGATCACCGCGAGATCGGAACGGGTATCAATACCCACCAATTCTGCGCCGTAGCTTTCTTCATTATCCAGATAGACCTGAATGCTGTTGACTAAAGTTCCTTCCTCCGTCATGAAAACGTGCGCATTTGAAATAATATAACCATCTGTACTCATGATAATGCCGGAACCCTGACCGTACATTTGATACTGCCGTCCCGAATTTACATACACGACAATGCCGACCACGGAAGGCTTTACCTTTTTCGCAATCGCCGTATCAGTTAGCAAACCTTCCTCTGTTTTTTCTGCATTTTCAGCCGGACGGCTGTTGATCTCAAGATTCGGCCCGCTGTTGACGGCAGAAGACGTATTATTGCCTGCCAAAATCCCTTCGCCACCATTATACATCGCATATAACACAAAAGATACGGCGGTACAAACCAAAGCGACCACTAAAATAACAGAAAAAATGATCAAGCCTTTATTTTTCTTCGGCTTTGGCTGTTTGTCTTTATCATCATAGTTGGCAACATTCCATTGATACTCCTGCTTGGGAGGTTGCTGATTCGTGGGCTGTTGATATGGTTGGTACTGATGATATTGTTGATTGCCGCCGGGATACTGCTGACCGGAAGACCACTGATTGGTCGGCGGATACTGATTGTTCGGCGGCCGATATCCGTTCGTCTGCTGGTATGTAGAATATGTCTGCTGTTGGTAATATCCCTGCTGTCCGCCATTGTTTTCCCATTGTGAATGAGATGCGTGAGGGACTTCTTCCTTTTTTTGAGAAGGATCGGTATTCTGTGCAGAATCCGATATAGATGATGTATTTTCTGTCGAAGTCACATCCTGTTTTTCAACATTTTCTTCATTTACAGGCGCAGAACTGTCGGTCGACATTTCCGAGTTTTCCTCATTCTGTCCGTTATAATCCTTAAAATCATCCATGGTCCGAGACCCTCCTATATTGTTTCATGATATTATTTTACCGTGTAAATATTAACGAAAGATAAAGGAATCATAAATACTTATTCCGATTTGCTGTTAACTTTTTTAGAAGAAAGACCGAATTTGCTCTGCTTTTGAATCGGAATACTGAATACAAACTCGCAATACTCTCCTTCCACGCTTTTAACGATAATATCGCCGCCATGCAAATTCACGATGGTACGTACGATATACAATCCTAATCCCACACCGTTTTTATCCAAGCCTCTGGAACGATCCGTTTTATAAAACCGGTCAAAAACTTTAGTGATCTCATCTTTGCTCAAGCCCTGACCGCTGTTTTTGACACTGATATACACATTGTTGTTGTCCGAAGAATAATCGAACTGGATATATCCGCCCTCATTGACAAACTTCACGGCATTATCGGTTAAATTGTACAATACCTGATGGATTAAATCCTCATCCGCTTCGACCATCACTCGTTCATGATCCAAGCCTCTGATATCGATATTTTTATCATTAATCGCCTTTTCAAAGTTGAAAACTGTTTGACAAGCCAGCTCCACAATATTAAATTGCGTGATAACCACCTTGGCTTCTCCTGTTTCAATTCTGGACAGATTCAACATAGAACGCACCAATCGCGAAAGCCGTTTGACCTCATCCGACACGATCCGCAAGTATTTTTTTTCTTCTGATTTCGGGATCGTACCGTCCAATATGCCGTCAATAAAGCCGCCGATCGAGGTCATCGGCGTTTTTAATTCATGGGACACATTGGCAACAAAGCTGCGGCGCATCGATTCGCTGACCGATAACGACTGCGCCATATTATTCAGCGTCATAGCAAGCTGCCCGACTTCGTCACAGCTTTCAATTTCAAGTCTGTTGGAAAAATCCCCCCTGCCGTACTGCTGCGCCACCGCCGACATTTTTTTAAGCGGCTGTACCATTTTTAGGGTAACAAAATAAGCAACTACAATCGCTAAAATCAACACAGCAATCGAGGAAACAAAAAACATTTTGAGCAATTCCATCAGGAATTGATTGAGCGCATTGGAATTTGTCGTGCCGAATACGTATCCTATCACCGTACCGTCGGCATTCACCATCGGCAATCCAACCGTAAAATAACGTTCTTT
>JAQXIB010000257.1 GCA_029007575.1 Clostridiales bacterium
TGACTGGTACCTTTTTTTGCACCGTTTCCGGCTGTGGCATCATCTTTATAATCCACGATATACAATTCCGGATCCTCGGTACTGTAAACTTTTTTTGCCTTGCCCTCGTAAAGCATCTCTACTTTTTTCATATTTCTGCAACCTCCGCTTGTATTTTTTTATCTTTTTCCAGGACCTCATCGGTCATTTTCTTTTTCATTTCACTGAGCTGTGCCGCGATCTCATCATCCGATACCGCAAGAATCTGCGCCGCAAGGATGGCGGCATTGTCGGCGCCGTCAATGGCAACCGTGGCAACCGGAATTCCTTTCGGCATCTGCACAGTCGCAAGAAGCGCATCCAATCCATCTAATGTAGATGATTTAATCGGGATACCGATCACCGGCAAGGTCGTATGTGCGGCCAATACCCCTGCCAAATGTGCTGCTTTTCCCGCGGCCGCAATGATGACGCCGAAACCGTTTTCTTTTGCTTTTGCCGCAAATCCGCATGCCTGCTCCGGCGTACGGTGTGCGCTGAACACATGAACCTCAGTTGTGATACCGAAACTCTTTAACGTTTTTATCGCGCCTTTTACAACCGGCAAGTCACTGTCACTGCCCATGACGATTGCCACTTTTTTGTTAGCCATAAATTTCCACCTCTGATATTCCGCAAAATAAAACAAGCTACGGTTAAAAAACCGCAGCTTGAGATACACTCATTGCGTGATATTTTTCGCAGGAGAAAACCCGCTTGATTTCAGACATGCTTTTTTCATTACGCGCGAAAATGCTCTCGGCGCAATCGTCCAGATGCTATCATGCACATAGCGGACAACGATACGGCGATTCGCAGAAGCTGTTGCTTTTATGGCGCTTTTATGAGAAGTCATCTTTACACACAGCCTTTCCGGACGATATTTCCTGTCTGATTATTTTTGTTACAATATTATTTTAGCCTATCTTTTCTCAAATTTCAACACCCAATTATCAACAATCTTCCTAAATAAAGCATAGCTTTATTGTGTATTCTGAATAAAGCAATCCAATGCTTTTCCGCTTGATCACGACTGTGATTTATTATAAATTTTCGGGTAATTTTTGCGGCATCAGCTTCGTTACCATGACCTTGACGCCGTCGATAGATTCAATGGTCACTTTTTCGTCAACAGCAATGATGGTATCGTCACAGGAACGTGCTGCCCATTCCATTCCATTTACCGACACACGTCCCATGGCACGCTGATTATCGATCCTTTCAATTACGGTGCCGATTTTTTCGATCAGACAATCCGCATTAGAACCCTCAACATTTTGATTGATCAATTTTTTTGTCAGAGGTCGAGTTACGATCAAAAGCAAGAAAGAGCAAAAGAAAAAAACGATGATCTGCATCCAAAACGGCATGTCGATTAGCGTGGCAATAAAGGCAGCAATGCTGCCGACCGCAAACCAGATCGCGATCAAGCGTACACTGATTGCTTCTGCTACGGCAAAAATGATGAAAGCGATCACCCAAAATATCAAATAACCGATTACGTCACCCATACGGATTCCCATTCCTTTCAAAAGGCTCTCTTTTTCTTGCTTTGGAGCAAAACCCAACATTTTATAATCTTATTGTAACATTGAAACATCTTTAATACAATAACAAAAGAATTACAAATGAGACCATTCCTCCCATACAGCCGAACATAGTACAAGCAACGCTTTTCATAAATATATATCGAAGCGTTGATTACGCTGCAATCCGATGCCTTATCTCATGTACGGACATGAGAAATCTGCCGCATTGTGCGGCAGATAACAGGCAACTCTTTATCTTTATGCGAAAGAAGCGGAGAAAAGTACTATGTATAAAGTTGTAAAACTTCGTTGGAAATTTGTCATAATCATTACCGTTTTCTTGCTTGTCGGTATGGTTGTATTGCTGGTCGGCAGCACGGTAAATGCCGGAACGCAAACAGGTGATTATCTGCATCTTTATCCGAATTTAAATGTCGAGGCAGAGGCTCCTGTCACCCAAGCTGGAAAAAAAGCGTATATTACTTTTGATGACGGACCTTCCAAAGTGACGCCGGATATTCTGGACACCTTGCGATCATTGGATGTGAAAGCGACCTTTTTTGTGATCGGCGCAACGAAGGAACGGGACATCGATACTTTAAAACGAATCCATGACGAAGGACACGCGATCGGCATTCATTCTTATTCCCATAAGTATAATGAGATTTACAGAAGTGTAGAGGATTATCTGGAGGATTTTAACGAAATTGAAAATTGGATTTTTGAAATCACGGGAGAGCATACCCAGATTTTTCGGTTCCCGGGCGGAAGCAATAACGCCACAGCAAAAAAGGGCATCATGACAAGTATTGCTGCTGAAATGACACGCCGAGGATACGTATATTATGACTGGAATGTCATTGCACATGATGATAAAAAAACGGTTTATTCGGCTGACCGGCTGTTTGAAAATGTCAAAAGCAGTTCGAAAGGAAAATTAAACCGTGATTTGATCCTGCTGTTTCACGATAATGCAACGCGCAAAACGACCGTTGAAGTTTTGCCGAGAGTCATTTCTTATCTGAAAGAAAACGGGTATGATTTTGAAAAAATCACACCCGCTACAACGCCGATTCAGTTTAATAAGCCGCAATTGCAAAAATAACCTTATATGGTTAACGTGCCGTTTTCGTCAATTAAGAGTATCAGTATTTCTTCTTCCGCGCCGGTGTCAGCGTTAATATAAACCAGAATGTTTTCTCCGTCCTGGCCGGTGCACAAAAATTCATAACAAAGCTTCTCGGTCAATGACGTGGAGGGGATAATTGCCATTTTTTCTTTCTTTACCGTAAGCTTTGGACTGACGCTTTTTCGTGCTGTTTCCAAGGAAATTTTGGGAGAAGCAATGTTGCGATTAGTATGGTTGGTCAGATATCCTCTGGCGTCAAAGCCCAGTATTTCGCCGTTGTCCATGGCTACGCTGACTTTTATAAGGTCTGCGTATACGGTAATATCGTTCTGTAAATGGGCGAAATTAATGGTGATAATGTTGCCGGCAATTTCATAATAACTTTCGGTGAGAGAACCGATTCCCAGTGTCGTAAGGTACTGTCTGGCGAGCTTTACGGCATTTTCTTTTGATATTTTGCTCTCGTCGACGTTACGGTTTTTCAGCAGATAAACCGGCATGCCGCCTGCTTTGGTGACAGAAACCGATGCGTTTTCGGACATAAAATTATAGGTCGGCATGATACCGTCGTCATCTCCGGCGTCTTCCATGAGATCTGCACGGATTTGCGCCACCTTTGCGGCGGTTTTCCGCGCTTCGGCACGGGTAACATCCGATATTCCTTTCAGCATCTCAGATTTTTTCTGCATCAGATGATCGCTGAACGGACCGTCATAGATCAGGGAAGGAAACGATGAGAAACCTTCTTCATATTCTTTAAATCCGTCCATGACCTGCAACGACTGATTGTTTGAGAGCTCCTCATTGCTGAGCTGCTTGGTGATCTCCCGAAAGCTGACGGTGCCGGTCTGCACCGAGTCTTCCAGTATCATGACCTGCTCCCGAAGCGATTTGCAATATTGCCCCAAGGCTTCCATATTGTTGAGTTCTTCTTCCTTGATCTTTTCTCCCTTAGAAACTTTGCGGGAAAGGCTGAGCGCGTATTCGCCGAGCTGCGATAAAAACTGATAGGTGTGTTCCAAATTAAGCGCTTCGAGCGGAAGCTGCGAAATGTTATCTTTGGCTCCCTGGGTATCCGATTTGAGCTTGTTTGCCAAAGATTCCAGCATGGCTGCGGTGGTGGCATATTTTCCTTTGGTCAGTGTGCTGTCAATGCTGCTCATGTGGTCATTGAGGTTTTCTACTGCACGCAAATAGCTGTATTCCAGCTTCAGCTCGGCAGATTTTGCGCGGTTATACGAAACCAGCGACAGCGTTGCAAGTACAATGACCAGTGCGGTAATAAACGAAATAATACGGACAAGACCGCGACGGCTGATCGTATTCATGGGATTACATTCCTTTCTGAAAGCATATTTCTACCAATATACTGTCCGAGAAAAAGGAAAATATACCCGAATATCGTTATGTTTATGCTATGACAATTTGATATGTTTTTGTAATTGGCAGGCAATCAGGGAGGCTAAAATAATTTTGATGGCATCACCCGGCAAAAAGGGAAATACACAGGCGGTTAACGCCGGCAGCAGAGCCGTTTTGGTGGAAAATACATACCAAGCGGTTCCGAACGTATAGCATACGATGGTGCCGGCTACCATGGCCAGCAAATAAATATAAAATTTCTTTTTGGTTTTGGTCACGATCAGTCCGATCACCAGCGCCATAAAAATGTATCCGATGATGTATCCGCCGGTCGGCCCAACGATTCTGCCTAATCCTCCGCTGAAGGAAGCAAACACCGGTACGCCCACTGCGCCGAGCAGAACATAAACAAACTGGCTGACCGCACCGCCGAACATACCAAGCAGCGCGCCGGAAAGCATGACGGCGAAGGTGGCTAAACTAAGCGGAACATTGCCCGGCAGCGGAATGGCAATCTGCGCGCAGATGACAGTGAGTGCGGCGAACAGGGCGTAAAAAGCACATTTTTTGGTGGTGATTTTCATAAACATCTCTCCAATTGTAAACTTTATTTTGAATTACAGTTTACAATTATATCAGCATATTTTGATTTGTCAAGAGGGAACCACTCTTAGAGTCGGCATTCTATCAAATATCGGAACATTACTTTTGTGATTATTTTTTCTTGCTATTTTTCATCGGAATATGGTAAAATAATCTTACAAGCTGCTTTGCGCAGTTTTTGTGTAATGATTTGCTCAAAGGAGAACTTATGGATATTTTACAGAAATTGTCAGAAGAATTTCACTTAAAGCGGGGACAGGTAGAAAACACGGTACAATTGATCGATGACGGGAATACGATCCCTTTTATCGCCCGCTATCGGAAAGAAGTGACCGGCTCGCTGGATGACCAGATTTTGCGGGAATTATTCGATCGGTTAAATTATCTGCGGGGGCTGGAAAAGCGGAAACAGGAAATTATTGACAGCATTACCGAGCAGGAACAAATGACCGACGAACTGGCTGCTGCCATAGCGGCCGCGCAGACTTTGGCAGAAATCGAAGATATTTATCGTCCCTACAAGCCTAAACGGAAAACGCGGGCTTCGGTGGCGAGGGCGCGCGGACTGCAGCCGTTGGCCGAGTTGATTTTCGCGCAGAAAAACGATGTGATCCCGTTAGAAGAAGCTGTTGGCTTTGTCAGTGAAGAAAATGAAATCCTTACGCCGGAGGATGCTTTACAGGGCGCAATGGATATTATTGCCGAGGACATCTCTGATGATGCGGAGCTTCGGAAAAAGCTGCGGGCTTACTTATTCCGCACCGGAAAAATCGTCACCAAAGCGGCCGATCCCGAACAGGAATCGGTTTATACCATGTATTATGAATTTTCGGAACCGGTGAATAAGATTCCGGGACACCGTGTGCTTGCCATAGATCGCGGCGAACGGGAAGAAATGCTGAAGGTCAGCGTCGAGGTCAATCATGATGAGGCGGTCTCGCTCATTTTAAAGGAAGTCATCACTGGGAACAATCCCTCCGCGGATATTGTGACTGCCGCGGCGGAGGACGGCTTTGACCGATTGATTTTTCCGTCCTTGGAGCGGGAAATCCGCAACCAGTTGACTGAGACAGCAAGCGAGCAGGCAATCAAAGTGTTTTCAGTCA
>JAQXIB010000258.1 GCA_029007575.1 Clostridiales bacterium
CATTCTGCCACATCATACTTTGGTTCCTTGTCGATTCTGTAATCTACAAAATCAAGGACTAAGTTGCCCGTGTAGTCCGTGATTGCGGACATATCGTCAAAAACCTCTTTCAATCCCTTATCAACAAACCATTGATAGGAATTCTTTTGCACCTCAATCAGGTTCGGCATTTCCAGAACCTCATTAATTTTTGCAAAGCTCATACGGACGTTTTTGCCAAGCTGTACCGGCTTCACATTCACCATAGGCTGATCACTCCATTTCTATCTATTTAACGAAATTCGTCATTTGGCCCGCACCAAACAAACCGAAGACTCAGAAAAACATCCGAAAAACAAAAACGGAATATCCGGAAAAATTTTTCTAAAAATAATCTTGCAATTTGTTTTTAAGTATGCTATAATACCCATAAAGTTAGGCACATTTTCCCATTTTGATACATTATATTATTATATAATATATAGTTAAAAATGTCAATACCAATCTTGTCGACATGCTTCGACTTTTTATTGTGCAAAAAGACCATCGTTGATCATTTGTAAACAACAGCAAGCGAAAAATGCTTGCTGTTTTATTTTTGGTACTCGCCATATTCTTTTTTCTTGAAATTATCGCGGACAGGTTTTCAAAACCGAAATTTTATGATATACTGATAAAAATTGCTTTTTTATACTAAAATCTAATTGAAAGCTTTCATCGATTTCCGAGGGTGAATTGTGTCAGAAAAGGCAGACGACGCCGCTGGGCTGACGCCCAGCAAGGAGGATAACACTTTCTGGCGCAATTCAGACCGGAAAGAATGAAAGTATTTCATTAGATTTTAGTATTAAAGCACCCCCGCTCTATGTATCATCAAAACATCAAAAGCAAATGAAACAAACGATGTTCCTGATTTGTTTCCTATTCAGAATATTGCCACAATTACATGAATTATACAAAATTTTCCAGATTCGAACGAATTGCGGCGGTGCAAAATAATCCTTGCTGCACAGGCAGCAGAAAATTCGGTTAGACAATATAACAGGAAAGGGACGATGATTTTGGCAGAAACTTTTGAACTGCGCATAGACCGAAAAAAGATTTGGCTGTATCTTGCCGTAATCATGGCATTCGGTCTTCTGATCCGGCTGTTATTCGGCTATTACAAGGTTCATTATTTTGATGTGGACTATTATGTGGATTGGTCAAAAAGCGTGGTAAACGACGGTCTCTTTGCCGCATACAAAAATCTCGGAGACCGACTGGATTATCCCCCGGTGTTTCTGTTTTTCCTCTATCCTACCGGCTGGATGCTCAACAATCCTGATATCTTCAATTTTGAGCCCTACAAAATGCTGGCGTTGAAAATGGTTCAGATATTATTTGACGTCGGCAATATTTTGCTCATTTACATTGTATTAAAAAAGCAGAACAAAATCCTTGCATTGTTTGCCGCTTCGGTCTGGGCTTTGAATCCTGCGCTGATTTTTAACTGCGGTGTTTGGGGACAGACTGACTCTTTGATGATATTCTTTCTTCTGCTTGCTTTTTATCTACTGGAGGACAACAAGCCGATTGCTGCCACCGTCATTTATGCCGTTGCAGGACTGACCAAATTTCAAAGCCTATATTTTGCGCCGGTGTTTTTGCTGCTGTTATTCTACAAGAGAGAGATCAAAAAGTCACTGATTGCTTTCGGGGCGGGCATTGCAACCAGCATTATCATCTTCTTTCCGTTCATGCTGTACAGCGGCATCACACTGCCCTTTGAGGTCTATTTGGGGGGCGCGGGCAAGTGGCAGCAATTGACCTTTAACGCTTATAATTTTTATGCCGCCATCGGGTTAAACAACGTATCCGATCAAACAAAAGTGTTATCTTTCCTGCCGTTGAGCGTGATTTCGCTGATCCTCACCCTAATCGTTTTCGGCGCTTTTCTCTATCTGTTTTTTACCGCCAAAAACAAATGCCCGTGGGTGCTTGGATTTCTGTTAATGCAGGGCTTCTTTATTTTCGGCGGAAGAATGCATGAACGATATCAGCTTCCGGTATTGATCTTTCTGCTGATCGCCGCGGTAAGACATCGATCGGGAAAACTGTTCGGCGGTTTTGCAGCCATTTCGATCATCAGCTTTTTGAACCAGTTTCTGCTGTTCGACTATATCTGTACGTTCAAAAAAACAGCGTGGGCGCCCTATTATGACGACATGACGATTGCGATTTCCATTCTTAACGTCCTGCTTTATTTTGTCACATTGTATTTCTGCTTGCCGATTTTATATCCAAAATCCAAGCCGGCGATCCCGGAAGATCATCAAACGGAGGTAACTGAACTTGTTTAAAACCAAAACTCTCTCCACAGGCGTCAAGCCCAAAGAACGCTATCTGCAGGTATTTTTAATTGCGGCCATTACCGCGACCATATTTTTTCTGCCGTTTGTCATCAAGGATAAAGGACTGTTTTTATTCTACGGTGATTACAATGTTCAGCAGATCCCGTTTTATAAGCTGGCGCACGAGGCGATTCGCAGCGGAAATATTTTCTGGAGCCATTATACCGACTTAGGCGCAAACTTTATCGGCTCCTACAGCTTTTACCTGCTGGGAAGCCCGTTTTTCTGGCTGACAATTCCCTTCCCGACTTCTTGGGTACCCTATTTGATGGCGCCGCTGTTTGTGCTGAAGTTTAGCTGCTCGGCAGTAACCGCCTACGCTTTTATCCGTCGTTTTGTCAAGACCTCAAACATGGCCTTGCTCGGCGGATTGATTTACTCCTTCTGCGGTTTTAATGTTTACAATATCTTTTTTAATCACTTTCAGGAAGCGGTCGTTTTCTTTCCCCTGCTGCTGGTGGCACTGGAAGAATTCGTGATCAACAGGCGCAGAGGCGTTTTCGCTCTTACGGTATGTCTGTGTGCCGTCGTAAACTATTTCTTCTTTTTCGGAGAAGTGATTTTCTTATTCATCTATTTCTTTGTACGCTGTCTGGACAAGGATTTTACCATTGACTTGAAATCCTTTCTCCTGCTGGCGCTCGAATCGGTGCTGGGTGTGCTGGGCTCCATGTTTCTGCTGCTGCCCTCCGCGCTTGCGATCTCGGGGAACGGCAGGTTGGACGATATGCTTGCGGGTTGGAATTTCCTGCTCTACGGTGACGTTCAACGCTATCCGCTGATTTTGGAAAGCTTTTTCCTGCCTCCTGACATTCCCGCGCGCCCCAACTTTTTCCCGGACTCCAACGCCAAATGGTCATCGGTGGCCGGATATTTACCGATGTTCAGCTTTGCCGGCGTCATTGCTTTCTTGAAATCCAAAAAGGCGCACTGGGCTTCCCGCGTGACCAAAATTTGCATTGTTATGGCGTTTATTCCGGGCTTGAACAGCATTTTTACCATGTTCAATTATTCCTACTATGCGCGCTGGTTCTTTATGCCGCTGCTGATCATGGCATTGATGACGGTGATGGCGCTGGAGGGAAGCAAACGCAACTTCCTCAGCGGTATGAAATGGACTGCCGTCATCATCGGCGTGTTTTCCCTGATTGGTATTATTCCGAGTTCCTGGAAAGAAAACGAAGAAATCAAAAGCGTTCCGATAAAGGAAGTCGTATTGATTTACTTGGGCATTTTCCTGGTGTTTGTTTCCATTGCCATTTTGATTTACACGATATCCGCGCTCAAAGAACACAACGAAAAGGTAAAACAAAACCTACCGATATTCACCCTTGCCACTGCGGTTGCCGGAATCACCGGTATGATCCCGCTTGCCGCATACAGCGAATCGATTCCGAAGGTCGGCAAATTTCTTCCTCCGTTTCCGGAACGTTTCTGGGCTTATATCGTAATCGGCGTCATCGGATTAGCGATCGCCGCATATGTCGTATCATTGCCCCGTAAAAAAGCTGTTTTCATGCGTGCGGCAGCTTTTAGCGTTTGCTTTGTGACTGTCGCTTATGCAGTCGTCTTTATTGCATTCGGAAAAAGCCATTCCTACACCTATTACGACGTGGTGACGCAAGGTTTAGAGGGTAGAGAAACCATTCAGCTTCCGGAGGATGAATTCTACCGAGTAGACGTATACGACGGAATGGACAATTATCCGATGTTCTGGAAAAAGCCGACCATTCAGGCCTTCCACAGTATCGTGCCCGCTTCGGTTTTGGAATTTTATCCCTCCATCGGCGTGGATCGCGGAGTCGGTTCCCGTCCGGAACTGAAATTCTACGGTTTACGGGGACTCACCTCGGTCAAATACCTATTGACCGACAACACCGACACAGAACCTTATATTCCCGGATTCGAAAAAATAGACCATCAAACCGGATTTGATATCTATGAAAATAAAAACTTTATCTCTATGGGCTTTACCTACGATCAATACATCACCCAAACCACCTTTGATGACACCACCAAAGAAGAACGGGATCGCCTGTTGTTAGAGGGAATCTTGCTCAGCAAGGAGCAAATCGAAAAATACGGATCCTATTTTACCGAATTGAAATATGATGATGTCCCCTATTTCAGCGACGATGAGCTTGCCGAGGTTTGCGAGGCGCGCAATCAGGAAACATGTTCTTCCTTTACCACCGACAACAGAGGCTTTTCTGCCACGATCACACCCACAAAAGACAATCTCGTCTTTTTCAGTGTTCCGTATGATGAGGGCTGGACTGCCACCGTAAACGGAAAACCGGTAGATGTCGAAAAGGTCAATGTCGGCTTTATGGCAGTTCCGATCGAGGGCGGTAAAGAGAACGTCATCCGGTTTAATTACATGACGCCGGGATTGCAAACCGGGATTGCGGTATCGGCAGGTGCCTTTTTACTGCTGCTCGTTTATTATCTGATCATTCGCTATCTGCGTAAAAAGAATCCGGAAAAATACGGTGTGCGAAAATATGCGCATCTTCGTTTTACCGATACGACCGACGAAATCAAAGCAGAGAAGGCATATACGTACAGCGTACTGAACACCTGCAAAACACTTTCCGCGGCGGTGCCGGAGGAAATGCTGAAACAGCAGACAGATGTTCCGGAGGATAGTCCTTCCGCTCCGCCGTCAGAACAGGGGGACAGCTTACCCTCTGAGGCCAGCGATCCGCCTGATGCGGAAGAGTAAATCAACACATCATTCAAATTTTTTAAGGGGCTGCTGCTTGTGTTTTTTCGCACAAGCGGCAGCCCCTTATTTTTATACCACTATAAACTGTTTTCCTGTCGGAAATCCGTCAGCGATTTACCGGTCAACTGGCGGAAAGCCGAAAAATGTCGCCGAAGGATATGCCGCTTGGGATCGCCTTACTGCCAACCGATAACCGGCTGTTATGGCAACCAAAAGCAGATATCCTGTCGCTTTTGTCTTACCGTTTTGGAGTTCGATGCTTCTTAATTCGACCAATATTTACGGTCGAGACTGCGGTACTGGATGGCTTCCGCAATATGGGAGGAATCAATATTCGTACTGCCGTCCAGATCCGCAATGGTACGGGATACTTTCAAAATTCGATCATAAGCGCGAGCGGAAAGCCCCAGCTTCTCAAATGCCGTTTTCAACATTTTCATTCCCGATTCGGTCACCCGACAGCTTTCCTGCAGCATGGACGGTGTCAGCCGCGCATTACAGGTGATCCCCGTTCCGGCAAAGCGGCGGTTTTGAATTTCCCGCGCCGCATTGACCCGCAGTTTGATCGCCGCGGAGGATTCGGATTTTTCCTCCGAAGAAATGTGTTCAAATTCGACCGGCATGGCGTCGATATGTAAATCCAGCCGATCCAGCAAAGGTCCGCTCACTCTAGACAAATACTGATGTACCTTTGTCTTGGAACAACTGCATTCCCGATTCGGACTGCCGAAATAACCGCACGGACAAGGATTCATCGCCGCTATCAGCATAATTTCACAGGGATAGGTCAAGCTGCCGCTGACTCTGGAAATCGTTACGGTACCGTCCTCTAACGGCTGACGCAGAATTTCCATTGCCGTTTTGCTAAACTCCGGCAGCTCGTCCAAAAACAACACGCCGTTATGCGCCAACGAAATTTCTCCCGGACGCGGAATGGCTCCGCCGCCGGACAAACCCGCCGCCGACACCGTATGATGCGGTGAGCGAAAGGGTCTTTGCGTAATCAGCGGCACATCATGCGGCAGCATACCGGCAATGGAATAAATTTTTGTGGTTTCCATTGATTCTTCAAAGGTCATATCGGGCAAAATGGAGGGGAGCCGTTTTGCCAGCATACTTTTTCCGGAGCCCGGCGGTCCGATCAGCAAAGCATTATGTCCCCCTGCCGCCGCGATCTCCAAGGCTCGTCTTGCTCCGAGCTGTCCCTTTACTTCAGAAAAATCGGGAGCCAAAACATCGCTTTTATGAAAACTACGAACCGGTACCGTAGCTTCCAACTGACGTGCGCCGACCAAAAAGTCAATCAAGTCGTGAATATGCTCGATCCCGAATACCCGTATCCCGCTGACCACCGCACCCTCCAAGGCATTCTGCTTTGGTACAAAAACATTTTGATATCCGTTTTCCTTCGCCTGAAGCACCATCGGCAACACTCCGTTTACCGGCCGTACTTCCCCGTTGAGCGAAAGCTCACCGATAAAAGCCGACTGCTCCAGATTGCAGCTTAACTGCTCCGTCGCAGTTAAAATCGCCACTAAAATCGGCAAATCATATAACGGGCCGGCTTTTTTGATATCTGCCGGCGCCAGGTTTACGGTAATCTTATTGACCGGAAACTGATAACCGCAATTTTTGATCGCGGAACGCACGCGGTCACGGCTTTCTTTCACCGCAGCATCCGGTAATCCGACAATGTCAAAAGCCGGCATACCATTGGCAATGTCAACCTCTGTTTTAACCGAAAAAGCGGTCATCCCCAACAAACCCAAACTGTTCACTTTTGCATACAATTCTGTCATCCCCGCTTTCTGTCTCAGAAAAGCTATCGCTGAAATCGGCTGACGGTCGCTGTAGCAAAATGGCAGAGAAAGCCGGTCATTTTGCCTGCGCAAAGAGCCGGATGCTTCAGCGGATACGCTTTCTGACGATGATTTCATCGGCATCTCCCGAATTTACAATTTTATTTTACTATTAAAAAGGGCAAAAGTAAACTGTTATCTTAATACATTTTTCAAAAAAAATCAACCCCATTCGGAATAAAAAAAATTTTCGGCGTTCTTACCAATTGCTTACCAAAAATTCATTGATTTTTCGCCCATGAAATTTTCAAAAAAGGGTTTTCTTTTTTTTTTTATTCGCTATAATAGTGTTACAGACTGAAATGCAACCATAAGCAATTGATTCATCTCAGCAAAAACAAATTATGTTTGCAGAAAGGGTATCGGTCGCTTGACTCTCGCCGATAACGGTAACTGCTATGTTTCAGCTTAAATGGATATGGAAAAATATGGAAGGAAAGCGATGGCAATATCTATTAGCCCAGCTTCTTTCCGCAATATGCGCAACCATGTTGCTGATCAATCCGATCATATCTCAGAATATTATTGACCAGGTTATCGTCGGACAAACCGACCCTGCTACCGGACAAACGGTTCATCATACCGAACTGCTGGTGCCGCTGGTGATCGGATTAGTGCTGTTCGCCTTATTGCGCAGCGCACTCGGATACACGATGATCCTTTTCAGCGAATGGAGTTCTCAGCACGCCGTTTACAAAATCCGCAACAAGCTGTATACCAACATGCAACAGCAGGATATGCGGTTTTATGCCCACAACCGGACCGGCGATTTAATGACCCGCACCACCGGTGATTTGGACTTGGTGCGGCATGTTATTGCGTGGATCTCCCGTGTAGCCGTAGAAGCCATCGTCATGTTTGTCGCTACGACCATCTATCTGATGACAGTGGATATCATACTGACTTTGATTTTGCTTGCCATTACACCGCTGATCTACATTGTCAGCACCAAATATTCCAAAAAAGTCAAACCGCTCTATCAGGATCTACGGGAAAAATTATCTCAGCTAAACACCTCGGCACAGGAAAACATTGCCGGAAATCGAGTGGTAAAAGCGTTTGCCAGAGAAGATTATGAAATCGAAAAGTTCGATGAAAAAAATGCAGACTATAAAAAAGCTAATCTGAAAGCGGCGCTGACCTGGTTAAACTACTATCCTGCCATTGAAGGTTTGGCGCAATCCCTATCGGTTGTCACCTTGCTTATCGGCGGTTACTTTATCATGATCGGCAGACTGAGCATGGGAGAACTGCTCGCTTTCTCTTCGCTGACCTGGACGCTCTCCAACCCCATGCGGATGCTCGGCACGATTTTGAACGATTTACAGCGTTTCTTTGTCAGCGCTGATAAAGTCATTGAGCTATATTATGCACAGCCGATTATCAAAAACCGGGACAATGCTCTGGTAACCGACGGCAGACTGAAAGGAAAAATTCGTTTTGACCACGTTGATCTGAACATCGGACAAACAAAGGTACTGTCCGATATCAATTTAGAAGTGAACCCCGGCGAAACGGTAGCAATCATGGGAAATACCGGTTCCGGAAAGACTTCGTTGCTGAATCTGATTCCGCGGTTGTGCGACGTCAGCAGCGGCATCGTCACCGTAGACGATGTCGATGTGCGAAATTGGGACTTACATAGCCTACGCAAGAATATCGGTATCGCAACCCAGGATGTTTTCCTGTTTTCCGATACCGTAGACGGCAATATTGCTTACGGCAACTCCTCCATGAGCAGCGAGGATGTGAAAAAATATGCGCATTTGGCCGCTGCCGACTTTGTATACAAAATGGAAAACGGATTTGATACCATCATCGGTGAAAGAGGCGTCGGCTTATCCGGCGGACAGAAACAGCGCATCGCTTTAGCGCGTGCTTTGGCGATTGAGCCTTCAATCCTGATCTTGGATGACACAACTTCCGCAGTCGATATGGAAACCGAACATTTTATTCAGCAAAGTCTGAATGAACTTTCTTTCAACTGTACGAAATTTATCATCGCACAACGCATCTCTTCCACCAAAAACGCGGACAAAATCGTCATTCTGAATGACGGTCAGATCGTCGAATGCGGTACGCATGAAGAACTGCTCCGCAAAAAAGGTTACTATTATGAGATTTACGCGATTCAGCAGTCTTTACCGGAAGATGCTGACAAGGAGGTGACACCAGTTGGCCAGAAATAAATTCGACGTGGATGAAACGCTGGAAACTCCTTTTAGTTTAGAGCATCTCAAGCGTGCCATGAAATATGTCAAAAAGCATGCGAAAAAAATGATCGCCGCTCTTTTATGCAGCGCGTTCGCCGTCATCGTCACGTTATTCGGACCGATTATCTTGCAGTACGCGGTAGACAAAACGATTCCGGGCGGAACCGAAAAATTACCGGAATTGTTCTTACTGACCGGACTGATGTTGCTGACGATCGTCATCAGCATTTTGCTGACAACCATTCGGGCACGTATTATGACCAAGGTCGGACAAGAGATCGTTTACGACATCCGAAAGGATTTGTTCGATCATCTGCAAATGCTCCCGTTCCAATACTACGACGACCGTCCGCACGGGAAAATTCTGACCCGTGTCGTGCATTACGTCAACTCGGTGTCGGACACTCTTTCCAATGGTATCATCAACCTGGTGCTAGAGGTGTTCAACCTCATTTTCATCGGCATCTTCATGTTCATGGTCGATGTTCGTCTCTCTCTGATCGTCATTGCCGGATTGCCTCTCTTTGTGATCGTAGCTTTGATTTTGAAGCCGAAACAGCGCCGCGGATGGCAGCAGATTTCCAACAAAGGCTCTAACATGAACGCTTATTTTCAGGAGAGCATCGACGGCGCAAAAATCACGCAGGTGTTTGCGCGGGAAGAAGAAAACAAAGATATTTATGAAAAACTCAACCGCAGCCACGTATCGGTTTGGCTGAAAACACAATATACCGCAAATCTCATCTGGGTATCGGTGGATATTCTGTCTGTGCTGGTGCTGGCGGCAATGTACTTAGCCGGTGTGCTTTGGTTCGTTCCCGCTATCTCATTCGGCGTCATCCTCTCGATGAGCAACTATGCTTCCCGATTCTGGCAGCCGATTTTGAACATCTCCAACCTGTACAACAGTTTTATCAACACTATCGCCTACCTGGAACGCATCTTCGAAACCATGGATGAACCGGTGGTCGTCTGCGATGCGCCGGATGCCATTGAACTGCCGCGGATCTCTGGCAATTTGACGTTTGATCATGTAACTTTTTCTTATGATTCCAGCAAGGTGATCCTGAAAGATCTCAGCTTTGATGTCAAAGCCGGAGAAAGTATTGCGCTGGTAGGGCCTACCGGTGCCGGAAAGAGTACAGTGGTCAACCTGATCTCCCGTTTTTATAACATCAATGACGGCAGAGTGCTGATTGACGGATATGATATTTCCAAAGTTACACTGCACTCCCTGCGCTCTCAGATGGGGATCATGTTGCAGGACAGCTTTATCTTCAGCGGAACTATCAAGGACAATGTCCGGTATGGCCGGCTGGATGCTACTGATGAGGAAATTATCAAAGCTTGCGAAACCGTTTGCGCCAATGAGTTTATTGAAGAGATGCCGAACGGATATGATACCGTTGTAACAGAACGGGGCGGAGGCTTGTCCCAAGGGCAAAAACAGTTGATTGCGTTTGCTCGAACGCTGCTGTCCGATCCGAAAATATTGATCCTTGATGAAGCCACTTCGTCCATTGATACCAAAACAGAACGTCAGCTCCAGATCGGTCTGAACAAGCTGTTGGAAGGCAGAACTTCCTTTATTATCGCGCACAGATTATCTACCATCCGAAACTGTGACCGCATCATGTATGTTTCTAATCAGGGCATTTCGGAATGCGGCAGCCACGATGAATTAATGGCTGTAAAAGGAGACTATTATAAACTCTATACCTCTCAGATCGCCGGATAACGACGGTACGGCTCTATGCCCTGGGATATCAAAATACAGCCTAATTTTACTACAAAATAGGAGCCCGGCCGACTGTGTTTTCAGTCTTCCGGACTCCTTCTTTATTTGCGTCAGTTCCTGTTTAGGTTCCTATTTTTCTTTTGCAAACAGATCTTTAAAATCTGCTGCGGCAAAAATACCGCACACAATTACAATGAGCGCGCAAATAATCGTTACCGGCGTCAAAACGCTGGTGTCACGCAGGATCAACACGGTAAACACAATCGCCCAAGCAGCGTATGTAACATTTAATGCCATCGACTTCGACGCACCGATCATAGCAATTGCTTTATAATAACAAAGATAGGATACGGTTGCAAAGAATGCCGCAACCACAATAATAGGGATCAGCCAGCCTGTATTGCTTGTAAAGAGATCAACGGTAAAGCCCCAGCCCTTTAATACAGGAAGAATAATAACACCATATACCAAAGCAGATGTGGTCTGACGGATCTGAAGCGCATATTCATCTTTTACTTCCGGATCCTGCATGCATTTTGCCAAAATAACCGCCTCAATGCCCCAACCGAAGGCGCACATTAAAGCGCCGCATATTCCAAGCCAGAAATTCGTAATATTCAGTTCCGGCGAATAACTCAAGCCGTAAACCCCGAGCAAGGTAACAACCAGCAAAACCCAACGATACCACTGCATTTTCTCTTTCAA
>JAQXIB010000259.1 GCA_029007575.1 Clostridiales bacterium
ACGTCATAAGATGCTGATAAATTCAGCGCATTCTGGGAGGAGATCTGTTTGAGAATATCAATTGTTGTTCCGTGCTACAATGAAGCGGAAAATATCCCGCTGATTCTTGAGCGATTTGGTGAAGTGATCAAAACGGATGAAGTGGAGGTTATCCTCGTAAACAATGGGTCAACAGACAATTCCGCTGCGGTTCTGGAGGAATTGCTGCCGAAATATCCGTTTGCGAAAACAGTGCTGGTGCCGGTAAACCAAGGGTACGGATACGGAATCCTCCAGGGGCTGGACAGCGCTCAGGGCGAGTATATCGGCTGGACTCATGCGGATATGCAGACGGACCCGGCGGATGTTCTGAAAGCGCTTGAGATCATAAGAGGGTCTGCCGACAAGAACATCTATGTGAAGGGAAATCGCAAGGGAAGGCCGTTGTTTGACCAGTTTTTTACATGGGGAATGGGATTCTTTGAAACCCTGTATTTCCGTACGCCTATGGATGATATCAATGCGCAGCCGAATATTTTCCCGCGGGAATTCTATAATAGCTGGGAAAATCCTCCGTATGATTTCTCGTTGGATCTGTATGCCGTTTATATGGCAAAAAAGGCGGGAATGTCTGTCGTAAGATTCCCGGTACTGTTCCCGGAACGCATCCACGGAGAGTCAAAGTGGAACAATGAGGGTTTGAAATCCAAGTGGAAATTTATCAAAAGAACGCTCCAGTTCAGTGTGGAACTGAAGCATCGATTATAGGAAGTACAGGCAGTGAAAGAAATACTGAATAAATTCGATTTGAAAGAGCTGTTAAAGTTCTGTGTTGGCGGTGGAAGCGCGGTCATCGTTGACTTCCTGGTGTACATTCTGCTGAAACTTTATATGCCGGTCTCCGCGGCGAAGGCCATTTCGTTTGTTGCCGGCGCGGCGGTGGGATTTGTTATCAATAAGCTATGGACCTTTGAGAGCAAGACGTTTCAGCCATCCGAAATACTAAAGTATGTCTTGCTGTACGCATTCTCGGCTACGGCAAATACGCTGGTCAATAAAGGCGTTTTGATGGCTGCGGATATAACAGCGTTGGCATTCTTATGCGCAACAGGTGTGAGTACTGTTTTGAATTTTCTGGGACAGAAGTTCTTTGTCTTTGCGAAGAGTAACCGATAAAAGCAGAAAACAATACGGAATGATTACTCCATTCACAGAAATGTATGGTGAAGAAAGGGAAAAGCGATGAAAGGTTTTGTCAAGATTTCAAAATACTCCGGCATGAGAGAGGACCTTGTCCAGGCTGGCGGCGGCAATTCTTCATTCAAGATTTCAGAGGAAAAAATGGCAATCAAGGCTTCCGGTTATCAGTTGGCGGACATGACGGAACAGACTGGATATGCCTTGGTCAATCCGCAGATAATACGGCAGAGATTTCTCGGGTGCGAGGATCTGGATGCTCTGACAGATGCGGACAGCAAGACCATTCTGGAAGAAGCGTTTCTCGAAGGGAATCGGCCTTCCATAGAGACATTCCTTCATGCGATATCCGGAAAGTATACGCTTCATACGCATCCGATGGTTGTAAATGTTCTGACCTGCCGAAAAGGCGGCATGGATATCCTAAGAGAACTCTTTCCTGACGCGCTCCTGGTGCCCTATGCTACACCGGGTGTGGAACTTGCCAAGGCATATTTTAAGGCCTATAAAAGCAAAAACGCGGATGATAGGCATATTTATGAGATTGTCTTTCTGCAGAATCATGGCCTGGTCGTGAGTGCCGATTCCGCAGAGGAGGTAATCGGGAAAACGGAGGCTGTCACGAAAAAAATCGAGGAATATTTAGGGATTGACTTGCGCGGATACCACAATCTGTCAAAGCTTTGGAATTATTTCCCCGATAAAGTGGTATGGCGGGTGACGGATACCCATGCGATTGCGGCTGCTGACAGTATGGACAATTCCTGGAACCATACGTTCTGCCCGGATTGTGTCGTATTTCTCGGAAAGAAACTGATGAATCTGCCGGATACGCCGGATGAAACCGATGTCAGCAGCTTCGTGCAGGCGTACGGACAGCCGGTGATGGTTCGATGGGACGGCTGCTATTATATTCTGGCAGACAGCGTTAAGAAGGCTATGGAAACGCAAAGCGTGATGAGCTTCAGCGCGCAGGTGATGGCACTGAATAAAGGCGTTGATTGCGATTTTCTTTCTGATCAGGAACAGAATCGATTGCTGAACTGGGATGCTGAAAAATACCGCAGAAATATGAAATGAGCATATGATACATCGCATAGGCGTATTGATGTTGCTTTCAAGCATCCTCTTCGCCAACCTTTGCGCAGACGGAGTAAGTACCATCCGAAATTCTGGGGGTCGAACGTTTTTTGTTTTTTGAAGAAAGGAAAGGGAATCATTTGGAATTCATCGCCCATAGAGTGAATACTGTTGAAGAACTAAAGAAAATACCAACTGAATGCGGCGTAGAACTTGATCTGCGTGATGATTTAACCGGAAGAATATATATTCAGCACAATCCATTTGAACCGGGAGAAGACTTTGAGGAATATCTCAAGGAATACCATCACGGGACGATGATTCTGAATATTAAAAGTGAACGCATTGAGTTGAAAATTCTGGAAATGCTGCCAAAGTATGATGTCAAATCCTATTTCTTTTTGGACTCTTCCTTCCCTATGATCTGGCTGCTTAGCCAACAGGGAGAAAGAAACGTTGCGCTCAGGATTTCCGAGGTGGAAGGAATGGATACTGCCCGCAACATGGCCGGAAAAATCGATTGGATTTGGGTGGATTGCTTCAGCAAGATTCCAATTACCAAAGAGCAGGCTGACGAATTAACGGAACTGGGATACAAGCTCTGCTTTGTTTCACCAGAGTTGGAAGGCCGCGACAGCGATATAGAAGCATATAAACGGCAGATAGCCGAACAGGGTATTGCGTTTCATGCGATTTGCACCAAGTACTATAACATTGACAGGTGGAGATAGAGGAAAGCGGTGAAGGGCATCCCGGGAGACGGCTGCCGCGGTGGCTGCCGGACGGAAAGCCATGAATCTTTCGGAGACTGCGAAGAAGGCGCGTTGATGTACTTATGGTGAAAAACCAAGAAGAAGCTTCTATGAGAATGATTAGATTTTGAGGGCAATACAGTGCGGGTGCTAGCTAAAATAAAAAATAAGGTACAAAACAGTAAAGAAATCAGAAATGCCGGTTGGATAATTGGCGGAAGAGTCGTGCAGATGATCTTAACATGTATTGTTGGAATTATTTCTGCGCGTTATCTTGGGCCGGGAAATTACGGCTTAATCAGCTATGGACAAGCTTTTGCTTCATTTTTTGCTGCATTTTGTACATTAGGTATTCATGCGGTGATCATCAAGGACTTTGTTGATCATCCCAATGAACAAGGAATAGCCATTGGAACAACATTGGTATTAAGAGGATTGTCTAGTTTCTTATCGGCAATAATGATTGTCGGTGTGGTATCCATTGTGGATGCCGGTGAAAGGGAAACAATTATCGTAGTAGCGCTCTGTAGTGTATACCTTGTTTTTCAGATTTTTGATACATTCAACTATTGGTTTCAAGCAAGATATCAGTCAAAAATTACATCCATAGCGACGTTATTTGCTTATTCTATTGTATCCCTATATAAGATCATACTTTTAATAAACAATAAAAGCGTAAAGTGGTTCGCGTTTTCAACAGCGTTGGACTATTTTGTCATTGGTGTGTTCTTATGCTTTGCCTACAAGCATTATAACGGACCTAAATTGCAGTTTTCTTTCGAAAAGGCTAAAGCACTCTTAGGTAAAAGTTATCAGTATATATTATCCTCTATGATGGTTACCATCTATAGTCAGACGGATAAGTTAATGCTGAAACAGATGCTCAACGAAACGGAAGTGGGATATTATTCGGTTGCAACCTCATTATGTACGATTTGGATATTTGTTCTGCAAGCAATTATTGATTCTCTGTATCCAACAATACTGAATCTGTTTGCAATCGATAAAGATGCTTTTGCCAGAAAGAATAGACAGCTGTATTCAATCGTTTTTTATGTTTCCTGTACAGTGTCAATTCTTTTCACGTTATTTGCCGGAATTGGGATCAGGTTAATGTACGGGCCCAATTATTTAGGCGCTGTCAATCCGTTGAGAATTGTTACCTGGTATACAGCGTTTTCCTATCTGGGCGTTTCCAGAAATGCCTGGATCGTATGCAATAATAAACAGAAGTATTTGAAATACATGTATGGTGGAGCAGCTTGTATCAATGTGATGTTAAATGCTGTTTTGATACCAATCATGGGGGCTTCGGGAGCAGCTCTTGCATCGCTGATAACACAAATTTTTACAAGTATCATTCTTCCGTATATGTTCAAGGAAATGCGTGAAAACGCGAAAATGATGATCGATGCGATTCTGTTGAAAGATTTCTTGAGGAGAAAACCGGATACAAGAACGAATGATTGAGGCTGATGAAGAAATTGCAGCGGCATGCTATTGATATCGCTCATTACGAAAGACGAACTGTAAAAGTCAAGCCCCAATGCAGGAAAGTATGAGGAAAACCATGAGAGAAATGATGCTGTTGGATTGTACCCTCAGAGATGGGGGCTATGTGAATGATTGGCGTTTTGGGAAAACAAACATCGTCAGCATTTTCGAACGTCTTGTTGACGCGAACGTGGATATCATTGAAGTCGGATTTATCGATGACAGACGGCCGTTTGATAAGGATCGAAGTATTTTTCCTGATACAAAATCCGCCGACATCATTTACGGAGATTTGAACAAGAAACAGGCAATCGTTGTCGGAATGATAGACTTCGGCACCTGCGCAATTGAAAATCTGGCCCCATGCAACGAAAGCTATCTTGACGGAATCAGGGTTATCTTCAAAAAAGGCAAGATGAAAGCAGCCATGGAATACTGCGGACAGGTGAAGAAGCTGGGATATAAGGTCTTTTCTCAGCTTGTTTCCATCACCAGCTACAGTGATGATGAACTGTTGGAACTGATAGAGCTGGTGAATGAGGTCAAGCCTTATGGGGTATCTATGGTGGATACTTATGGCTTGCTGGACAGCGAACGGCTGCTGCATTTCTATAAAATCCTTGATGATCATGTTGACCCGGACATTAAAATCGGGTTCCATGCCCATAACAATTTTCAATTGGGATATGCAAACGCGTTATCTTTTCTGAAGCATGAGGGAAAGCATGACATTGTAGTTGATGGAACCCTGTATGGTATGGGGAAAAGCGCGGGTAATGCCCCTATTGAACTGGTGGCAATGACGCTTAACGAAAAATATAGAGGTTACTACCATATTGATTCAATGCTGGAAGCGATCAACGAATCAATCATGGAATATTACAGAATGTCCCCTTGGGGCTACAATACATTTTTCTATCTGTGCGCAAAAAACAAGTGTCATCCCAATTATCTTACGGACTTCAATAAGGAAGAAAATCTATCCATTTCCATGGTTGATGAATTGCTTTCAACGATTGAGCCTGAAGACAAGAAGCTCCTGTATGATAGAGCTGTTGGTAAGAAGTATTATCAGGATTATTTGATATCTCATATCGACGATGGGGTTGCGGTAAATCGTTTTTTGGATTTTGTCTCGGACAGAAAGGTTCTTCTGATCGGCCCGGGAAAGAATATTACCTTGCAGGAAAAGAAAGTAAAGGATTTTATTGAAAATAATAACACAGTAGTCATTTCCATCAATTATATTCCCCAAAATGTGGATATTAACTGCGTTTTTATTACAAACCCAAAGCGATATCATGATATGACGTTAGATTTGAAACGCAAGCAGGCGCGGCATATCAAGACGTTATCCACCAGCAATGTTACAGCCAGGAACGGCAGCTTTGATTTTGTTGTGAATCGCGCGCCGCTATTGGAAAAAGATGAGCAGATTATCGATAATTCTTTCCTGATGATGATTAAACTTCTGAATAGAGCAGGTATCAAAGAAGTATACTGCGCCGGTTTTGACGG
>JAQXIB010000260.1 GCA_029007575.1 Clostridiales bacterium
ATAATCATTTTTTTCCGGTACGGGAATTTGAACATTGCCGTTGTTGTTTAAATTTTCGTCCATAAAAATCACCATTCCTTTTGGTTTGCTGTTTCTCGGCTGTATATACTCCGAAACAATACAATTTTATAATATATCAAAAACAATCAAAATTCAAGATAAATTTACAATTTAAAACATTTTTTGATCATTATCGTCATAACATCATATAAATGATTTTTGGGGGCTTTGGAATCTGTCATAAAAATCAAATGTTCCTTATTTGGTTGGGTGGATTATTCTTTATAAAAACAAGAAAAACTATTTACAAAGAACAAATGTTCGTATATAATAACAATAGTAGATTTGATATTCTTACTACAGAAGAAAATGATGAAAAGCTAATGAAGCCTTTGATCAGATTGTCATATTGAGAGAGGAATGACGATGGAATGGATGTATTTGATAAATTGCAAATTTTAGCGGAATCGGCAAAGTATGATGTGGCGTGTACCAGCAGCGGGGCTGACCGCAGCTCCGAAAGTGGCCGAATCGGCAATGCGGTCGCTTGCGGAATCTGCCATAGTTTTTCTGCGGACGGACGCTGTATTTCATTGCTAAAAGTACTGCAAAGCAATGCTTGTGTTTATAACTGTCAATATTGTGTCAATCGAGTGACCAACGATACACCGCGGGCAACCTTTACCTCACGGGAGTTGGCGGATCTGACGATGAATTTTTACAAGCGCAACTATATAGAGGGACTTTTTCTCAGTTCCGCTGTCATCAAAAATCCGGATTATACCTGTGAAAAAATGATCGAAACACTCCGGATTTTACGGGAAGAATATCAATTTTCCGGTTACATTCATGCCAAAGCGATACCGGGAGCAGACGATCTGCTGTTGACGCGGTTGGGACAGCTTGCGGACCGTATGAGTGTGAATATTGAGCTTCCTTCTCAAAAAAGCTTGGCGCTGCTGGCGCCGGATAAATCCAAATCGGCAATTTTGCGTCCAATGGGACTGATTCGGGAGAAAATTACCGAAAATACTTCGGATATGGTGCGGTATCGTCATACGCCGAAATTTGCTCCTGCCGGTCAAAGTACACAAATGATTGTGGGCGCCACCGATGACACCGATTATAAAATATTGAATCTTTCCGAAGCACTTTATAAGAAGTACGGACTGAAAAGAGTGTTTTATTCTGCCTATATACCGGTGGTCAGCAGTCCGCTGCTGCCGGCTCTGCAAACCAAACCGCCGTTGCTGCGGGAGCATCGTTTGTATCAGGCGGACTGGCTGCTGCGGTTTTATGGCTTTCAGGCAAGCGAGTTGCTTGACGAACAGCATCAGAATTTTAATCCCTATGTGGATCCCAAATGTAACTGGGCGCTGAATCACATGGAGTTGTTTCCGGTGGAAGTCAATAAAGCGCCGCTCGATATGCTGCTGCGCGTACCGGGCATCGGCGTTACCGGCGCAAAGAGAATCGTGGCGGCAAGGAGGGTGTCTGCCCTTGATTTTGCGCGGCTGAAGAAAATAGGCGTGGTCTTAAAACGCGCGCAGTATTTTATTACCTGCCGCGGCAAAATGGCAGAAGGGGTTCGTGTTACTCCGGATGCGGTGATTCGTTCTTTGATCTCTGACAGATGCCTTGAGATGATGCCGCAGCAGGGAGAACAGCTCAGTTTATATCAAAGCGATATCACCAGAGAGGACGTGACGCAATGTCTGACCGGTCAGTTATAGTGTATTTATACGACGGCTCTTATGAAGGACTATTATCCTGTGTTTTTGAGAGCTTTGCCAAAAAAGAAAATCCGATCGAGATATCGGTGCAGGATGCGGTTCAGACTTCTTTGTATCCCACTCGAACGATCGAAACGGATTTCGCGGCGGCAGAACGCGTGAAAAAAGGAATTTGTACTAAGATGTCCCACGAGGCATATGAATGGGTTCGGTTGGGCTATTTCACCTGTCATCCCCGCAAGGAAAAGTTGATATTGGATTTTATTCGGGTTGGAATGCGCTGCGGAAAGAAAGTACTGTCCTTACTCGCCGATGATTCTGTCAACCATTTATTCAAAGCGATCAAGCATTTGACCGGCGAAAGCCATCAGTTAAAAGGATTTGTGCGATTCTCTGTTTATGACCGTATCATGGTCGCGGTGATTGAACCGAAGAATTTTGTTTTACCGCTTTTGGCTCCTCATTTTTGCGACCGTTATGCAAACGAGGCGTTTATGATTTATGATAAAACACACGGTGCGATGATGTTTTATCGGCCGTATCAATCCGCTATCGTGCCGGTAGAGGATTATCATGAGCCGGAGGCGGACGAGGAAGAACAATTTTATCGACGGCTGTGGAAAAATTATTATGATTCGATTGCTATTGAAAACAGGTATAATCCTAAGTGCCGAATGTCCCATATGCAGAAAAGATATTGGAGCCATCTAACTGAAATGAACCCCTGTTTGTCATCGACATCCGGACAAATCCAATCATTGGGCAAACAGGGCGAAAACATTGCATTGCGGAACGATTTGTCAGAATAGCTGTTTTTCCGTTATATCAGAAAAGAGGATACCGTGATATCCTTGGCTTGCTTTTTGTGCAGCGGGGCTTTCATTTTTTCACCGATCCATTTGAGCTCGCTTTTTGTGATGCACTTCATTATAATCAAAGAAAGCAGATAACCAACACATAGAAATAAAATGGAAAGAATCAGATTCAGCCAAATATTTAGTCCGCTGGGGATCAAAAAACGAAATACGCCTTTGAATAACAGGGCGGAAAGCAATGCTCCGAAACAGGGCTTGACAAACCATTCCATCATCCGGAAAGAGACGGTAGTCACTTTCAGCAGTCTTGCAATGCTGGATAACGAGGTGTACATGTTGCTGATATACATGATGACGATAAAACCGTATAATCCGCGATAGGGGACGATCAGAAAGATCAGAATAATCCGCATGACCGAATCGACGGTGTTGTATTTCAAACTGCTGAATTGTTCATTCAGTCCGCGCAGAATTCCCGAAACAACAATTTCCAGGTACATGAACGGACACAGCGGAGCCAGCATCGCAAGCATACGGCCTACGTCGTTGCTGTTGTATAACGCGATCCCGATTTCATGTGAAAAGGTAATGAATACGGCAACGATCAGGATGGAAACGATTAAGGTTATTTTGATGACGCGATTGAGGGTGTGATTCACTCTTTTGGTGTTGTTGATCGAAACCGAACGTGAAATTTCGGGAACCAGGCTGACCGAAAGGGAGGATAAAAACACCGAAGGAAACATCAGCAAAGGCATCACCATCCCTTTTAAGGAGCCGTAAATTCCCATTCCGCTCTCCGCGTTTCCGGCATATTTTTTCAGGCTGTTCGGCAGTAGAATGTTTTCGATCATCCGTAGCAGTGATTGCAGATAGGAGCTGACCGCAACCGGCACTGCCATTTTGAGGATACTTTTTATGAGGGTTGTTTTATGTATTTCCATCTCTTGATTCTGTTTTAACGGCGCGCTGCTGCGGACATATGCGGCATAAAGATACAGTGTGCAAATAATTTCACCGATGGTCATTCCGATCACTGCTGCCGCACAGGAATATTTGATTCCCTTTGACAGCCATATGCCCATAAATGAGGTAATAACCAGCATACGAACAAGCTGTTCGATGATCATGGCAACGGCGGGTTTGGAAACTTTGGAAATGGCCAAGAAGTATCCGCGATAACAGGAGGACAGCGACATAAACACCATACTGGGTGCCAGTATTTTCAGAGAAAAAGCCGCATTCATGTCTTTTAATAAAACGCTGCTGATCACATCGGAGCAAAAATAAAGTACTGCGCCCGCGGTGATGCCCAGTACCACCGAAAGAGCAACACAAAAGTGTAAAACATATTTGGCGCATTTGCCTTCGTGGCGGGCAAGGTGGGCGGATACTAAACTGGAAACTGCCACGACAATACCGGAACAGGCAAAGGTCGATGCAAAAGAGTAGACGGAGATAATCATTTGATACAGTCCCATGCCGACGGCACCGATTTGATTAGACAAATAGACACGGAATACCATTCCGATGATACGGGTAAAAATAGAAGCAATCGTCAGAATCATCGTGGAATAGATTAAATTTTCTTTTTTCATCTTATTTTTTCCGTTATTGCCATATTGGCAAAATTTCCTTTCCCGAATAATATTCATTAAAAACAGGTTGTATATTTCATCTCTTTATGTTACAATTATATAATTAAAAGAATATTTTCTGACAGACAAACGGCGCTTCGGTTAGAAAACATGCTTGATTGGTTTGCATAAATCAAGGAATGCTTGACAGGAGATGTTCTGTTTTTCAGGAAACAGATACTTAAGACAAAGGAAATGAATATGATGGGGCAAAATATTTTATACTTGGTAATTCCGTGCTACAATGAACAGGAAGTTTTGCCGGAAACGGCAAAACGCTTGAAAGAAAAGATGAGTGAAATGATCCGGTCCGGTGCTGTTTCGCCGGACAGCCGTGTTGTTTTTGTGGATGACGGCTCGAAAGATAAAACATGGGAATTGATTGCGGGGTTGCATGCGCAGGATGACCTGTTTTCCGGTATTAAGCTGTCCAGAAACAAAGGACATCAAAATGCGCTTTTAGCCGGATTGATGACGGTGAAGGACAAAGCCGATATGGTGATTTCGATGGACGCCGATTTGCAAGATGACATCAATGTTGTAGATCAAATGGTGGAGAAATATAAAGAGGAAAATGATATCGTCTACGGTGTCAGAAGCTCTCGTCAAACCGATACTTTCTTTAAAAAATTTACCGCACAAGGCTTTTATAAGGTGATGAAAGCGCTGGGAGTGGAAATTGTTTATAATCATGCCGATTATCGTTTGATGAGCAAGCGCGCGTTGGAAGGGTTAGAACAGTTTTCAGAGGTGAATTTGTTTTTGCGCGGGATCGTTCCGCTGATCGGATATCCGTCCTGTACGGTAGAGTATGAACGGGGCGAGCGCTTTGCGGGAGAATCAAAATATCCGTTAAAAAAAATGCTGAGTTTTGCTTGTGAAGGGATCACTTCCTTTTCGGTGAAACCGATTCGTTTGATCACAAGTTTGGGATTTATTATTTTTTCTATTAGTATTATTATGCTGATTTATTTTCTGGTAGTATATCTGATGGGAAAAACAGTCGCAGGCTGGACTACAATAGTTATTTCGGTATGGGCGATTGGCGGCTTACAGCTTCTTGCATTGGGTGTTATCGGAGAATATATCGGGAAAATTTATATGGAAACAAAAGCTCGCCCCAAGTTTATTGTACAGGAATTTTTAAATAAATAAGGGCGGGAGAACATGATTATCATGAATGCGAAGGTTAAAAAAATATTGGCCGAAATTGTTCGTTTCGGCATTATCGGCGTATTGGCGACTTTGTTGGATTGGGGCATATTTTATGTACTGACCAATTTTTTAGGAGTATATTATGTTGTTTCCAGCGTGATCGGATTTTGTGTGTCAGTGGTTTTCAATTACTTGCTGAGCCGTGTGTGGGTATTTCACGTGACGCAAAAACAGAATTTGGTAAGAGAATTTGTTCTGTTTATGATTACTTCTATCATTGGATTGGGCATCAACACATTGGTGTTGTGGTTATGCGTGGAATGGCTGTTCGTTCAGATGACTTTCCTGTCTGTAATTCCGGATGATATTTTGGAGCTGATCGGCAAGGCAGCAGCCACATTTGTTGTTATGGTATGGAATTACTTGATCCGTAAATTTTTGGTGTTTAAAAAGACAGAATGAGAAAACATATCATCATAAAAAGGCAGTGCGATAATTTTTATCGCGCTGCTGAGCATGTCGACAAAGTCGACAACGCTCTCGAAGGACAAACGCAATCACTGCGGCAAAGCCTTGTTCTGCGTTTTTCCCCCGATACCCCCTTTTCAACGAAAACCAGCTCGGCAAACGGCTTTGCCGTTGCTTACCGCTGCTTTTCTTTTCAAGGAGTCCCTGCGGCGGCACATGTCCGCCTACGTGACAAATTTTAAAATTAATAGTTATTCGACAGACTGGGCAGTGCGATAATTTTTATCGCGCTGCTTTTTTATGATTATTTTTTGAAAATAGGAGCATAATGTAATAAAAGTTTTCATCAAAAAATGGAAAAGAATAAATTTTTAAATAGTGGATATTCCGTTCAAAATAAGGCAAAAATAGAAATAAGACAAATCGGTTTCCAATGAAATCCCCGGTTTTGTTATGTTTGATTTCAGTTGTTCCCGAACAGTGAGAAAATCAAACTGTACTTTGTTTCACGTTTACATTGTGTGAAATTTATATCATGAAGAAAGGAATTTGACCGGTTTTTATACCGGTTAATCAGGGCTATTCATATGAAAAATCTTCGTTTTGGAAAAACAAAATCCTCTCGCTTTTTTTCCGGAAAAGGCTTTTATGTGGCGCTGGCAATCAGCCTTGTGGCTGTGGGCGCAGCGGTATTTGTGGCAATGAATCAGACAATGAATCAACTGACCGATGACAGCACCGCTAAAAAAAACGCAAGCAGCTCCAATACATGGGGCTTTCCGCAAAATGTCAATCAAAATCAAAGCAATGTTCCGATTACTTCTTCGCAGCTGCAATCCTCCTCTCAACCGTCCGCTTCTTCCAAAAACTCATCCGGTTCTACAACATCAAAAAGTCAGTCACAGTCCTCAGCGATTACGTTCACAGCGCCTCTTAGCGGCACTATCCTAAATCCGTTCAGCAATGGCGAATTGGTGAAATCAAAGACGCTGAACGAATGGAGAACCCATGACGGAATTGATATCAAGAGCGAATTGGGCAAAAACGTGAACGCTTGTGCGGACGGAACTGTTACGGAAGTCAAAGAGGATCCGCTTTGGGGCGTCTGCGTTACGATCAAACACAACGGAGGCTACACCTCTTATTATTGCGGATTGGCAAAAGGCGTAAAGGTTAGTAAGAATCAAAAAGTGGAATTGAATCAAATGATCGGAACGGTAGGCGATACGGCAATTATCGAAACGGCAGAAGAACCGCATCTGCATTTTGCAATGAAAAAAGGAGATAAATGGATCAACCCGGCAGATGTCATTCATAATTTAAAATAACCACAATATCCGTCGGCTATGCCGGCGGATATTGTGGTTTTGGTGGTTGAGCAATCAATTAGTGCCATTGTCCATAAAGCTTTGTGTATGAATAAATCCCTCGGCAAATCCGGGGGATTTGGTCTGCTTCAAGGATGCTATTGCTGAGGAATCACCGCAAAAAAGATTAAATCTGCATCGCTGTCGTTGATCAGACTGTGAGAATGTCCTTTGGGACAATAATGACAGGTGCCGGGCTCTAACGTTTCCACGGTATCATCATATATCATTTTTCCGTTGCCCTGCAGAATATAGAGAATTTCGCTTCCTGTTTCATGGGTGTGCATCCCGATGGAAGCCCCCGGTTCTAATTTGCCGTACATAATACGGTTGTTGTTATCTACAAACATATTGGCGGTTACTTCTTTTTCGCCGCCCCGCATCTGTTTGATGGTTTCACTTTTGATTTTTTTGAAATCGATAATCATATTTCCGTTCCTCCGCTTATGATATAGTCCGTTACGATAAAAAAGCGTGTCGATGCTCTTCTCGGCATGCTTTTTTATTTAATGCTCACTGAACAATTCAAAAACAACGATAGCAAAGCATTTTGCCGTTGTTTTTGAATTGGCAAAGTGCAAGGTTTTGATTGTTTTTTGAGAAAACCTTGCACTTTGTATTTCGATTTCATTCTGAAATCGAAATATGTGTTTACAT
>JAQXIB010000261.1 GCA_029007575.1 Clostridiales bacterium
ATTGCAGTGGCTCTCATCGTTTCCTTGCTCAATTGCTTTTACGGCTTTTCTAAGATGATTCGTTCCGGAGACGATACCCGTAAAAAGGCACTGACGATTCAAACAATGACAAGCATTGCATTCCTCGGGATGTGCATATGGGCTTGCTTTACGGCTTTTTATCGCACCGGTGAAGTCACTGTTCCCGCCGTATCAGCAATATTGATGGCGGTATTCTTTGTCCTGTTGGGCATTATGATGGGGATTTTTGTCGGTTCCTATACACTTGGGAAGAGCAGAAAACCGGCGATTGCGTTACCGGCCATCATAGCGTCCCTGATTACGCTTTTTATGTATATTGGAGAAATGATCTTGCTTAGCGGCCATCTGTACAGATTCGGATCAGGTATCCTCTTTGACAGATTGGGAATTTTGGTGCTTGCTCCGATCGACTTGCTGGTGATACTCGCTTCGGGAGGCATTACTGTACTGATCTGCGCAGCAATCAATCGCCAAAAGCCCGTTGCAAAATGAAATAGAGAAAAAATCGTTTGTTCAATAGATATTCCGTGAAAGATCTCGCCCTGCTTTGATGTTACCAAAAAAACGGAAAATTTTTGTATCAAACAGAAAAAGTTTGCGGATCATCAGAATTTTATATTGACGAACAGAAAATAATATGATATTACTATAAACAAATCGGATGACATATCGTTTTGATCATTTTAAATATAAGTGGAGTGATGACATGAATTTAGCAGGAAGTAAAATCAATTTTTTGGGCGACAGTATTACCGAAGGAAGCGGTACCAGCGCGACGGATAAGCGTTTTACCGAGGTCATTGCGGCTCGGTACGGAGCAGTATGCCGTAATTACGGAATCGGGGGTACTCGTATCGCTTTGCAGCATACAGCCTCAGCGGAATCGATTTGGGATCGGAATTTTACTTCTCGCGTCGAGGAAATGGACCAGGATGCCGATGCGGTTGTCGTGTTCGGCGGTACCAATGATTTCGGCCACGGAGATGCGCCGCTCGGGACAATGGAGGATCGAACCGCGGACACTTTCTACGGCGCGCTGCATGTTTTATTAACATCGCTGATCACCAAATATCCGGAATCGAAAATAATGATGATCACGCCGTTGCATCGTTGTAACGAGGATAATCCGCGCGGCGACGGCAACAAAGCGGAAGATGTCGGCACTTTATATCGTTATGTTTCCATTATCCGTGAGGTTGCGGAATATTATTCGATCCCGGTCTTGGATCTGTTTTCCTGCTCCGGTTTACAACCGAAGGTGCCGATCATTCAGGAGAAATATGTGCCGGACGGATTGCACCCGAATGATGCCGGGCATGAAATTCTTGCAGAGAAAATTGCCGGCTTTTTAATGTCGTTGTAATTGAAAATCTTTTTTGTTTAAAACAGCACCCTGTATGCCGTGCATGGCATACAGGGTGCTGTTTGTTCTGATAAGATTTAAACGAAATATATATTTAATGCTCACTGAACAATTCAAAAACAACGATAGCAAAGTATTTTGCCGTTGTTTTTGAATTGACAAAGTGCAAGGCTTTTTGATTGCTTTTGTAAAAAGCCTTGCACTTTGTATTTCGATTTCAATCTGAAATCGAAATCTGTGTTCGCATCAAGAAATGTCTGAACCAAGAAAAATGCGAAAATTCGTATTTTTCTTGGTTTATACGGCAATAGCCGTTCGAACAAATCAAATTTTTGATTTGTTCAGCAGACATTATTTAAAATCAAATATTACTTTTTCGGAACACTTTCCCAGTCTTTCAGAAACTTTTCGATCCCGCTTGCGGTCAGCGGGTGATTAATCATTTGCATGATGACGTTATAGGGCACGGTGGCAATATCACAGCCTGCTTTTGCCGCCTCAATGACGTGAATCGGATTGCGGATGCTTGCCGCTATGATTTCGGTCTCGATTCCGTGTATCGAGAAAATATCGGAGATATCGCGGATCAGGGTCATGCCTTCTGAGCCGATGTCGTCCAGTCGTCCTAAAAACGGACTGACAAAGCTCGCACCGGCGCGGGCTGCCAGCAATGCTTGCGCCGCCGAGAAAATCAGTGTTACGTTGGTCTTGATTTTTTTCGCGGTTAGAATTTTGACGGCTTTCAAACCCTCTGCGCACATTGGAATTTTAATCACAATGTTCTTGTGAATTTTTGCGAGTTCCAATGCTTCCGCCACCATACCTTCATGCTCTAACGAAATCACTTCGGCAGAAATCGGACCGTCTACGATCGAAGTGATTTCTGCAACAACTTCTTTAAAATCGCGCCCTTCTTTGGCAATCAAGCTGGGATTTGTTGTGACGCCGCAGATGACGCCTAAATCATTTGCCTCCTTGATGTAGTCTACGTTTGCAGTATCAATGAATAATTTCATTTTGCAGGGTGTATCCTTTTGCGTGCTAAAATGATACACCTTTCACCAACCTTTCTTGTTATTGCTGTATTTTATTGAAAAAATTCCGCTTCCAGTACGGCACAAATGCAATGATATACCGGTAAGTGTAATTCTTGTACTTTAAATGTTTCTTTTTCCGGAACTCTGATGCAGCAGTCGCATAAGTCGGCCAGTTTTCCGCCGCTGATACCGGTCAGACCGATTACCTTGAGCCCGCGCGCCTTGGCGGCGATCGCCGCTTGGCAGACGTTTTTGGCGTTGCCGGAAGTGGATAATCCGAGGAACACATCCTCCGGTTTTCCCAACGCCATAATAAGCTGCGCATAAACGGCGTCCGGCTCAACATCATTGCTGAATGCGGTAGCAAGCGCCGAAAATGCCGGTAGAGGGAGTGCGGGTATGCCGTATTGCAATTGTTCGGCAAGAGCCGCTCCGCTTTCATACGGAGCAAAAGTCAGTTTGTCCGCCTCTGTCAGCGGGCGCTTGCTCAGAAAACCTTTTAGCAATTCACCGGAGATATGCTCACAGTCGGCGCAGCTTCCGCCATTTCCGGCAAGCAATATTTTTCCGCCTTTTCTGATTGCCCCCGATAGAAGCTGACAGGCTGCTTTGATTTCTTCGGCGCATGGTTCCAAAGCAGGATAGCGAGCTGTTAATTCGGTCAATAATTTTTCCTTCACAGTATTTATTCCTTCTTTCATTTATGGTTTCATAAAAGTTATTTCATACAAAATCTAATGGAAAGCTTTCATCGATTTCCGAGGATCAATTGTGTCAGAAAAGGCAGACAACACCGCTGGGATGACGCCCAGCAAGGAGGATAACGCTTTCCGGTGCAATTCAGACCGGGAAGAATCAAAGTGTTTCATTAGATTTTAGTATCATATCAAACGTATATTGCACAGAATCAGGCGATGTTTGATCCACCCAATATGAGAAAAATTTTGTGTTTGACATCAGCACGCCGGCGTGATACCATGATAAAAAAGCAACCAAAGGAGCGAGGATGATGCCCGGACAGAAAAAAAGGACGGTTACACACCGACAGGAAATGAAATACGAAAATCAAAGAAAAATATTGAATATCGTCAATGAAAAGCCGATTTCCCGTATTGAGCTGGCCGGCAAGACAGGGCTGACACAAGCATCCGTCAGTATTATTGTCGAGGATTTGATCGCGGACGGGATTCTTTATGATACCGAAATATCCTCCGATAAAGCGGCACTCGGACGGAAGCCGACCTTACTGGAGATCAATTCGAATTGGAAATATGTCATAGGCATCAGCATTGACCGAGACGGTATTGATATCGGCATATGCAACCTTAAAGGACAGGTCGTGGATCGTTGCCCTCGTTTTGCAGCGGAGTCGGATTATGCGGCGTGTCTTGATGTGATCGCGCAAAAGGTATCTGAGCTGACAAACCGAAATCCTGATATTGCATCTAAAATTATTGCTGCCGGTGTAGCGGTTCCCGGTCCTGTCGATTCCGAGAACGGAAAACTTTTAAATCCGCCCGGTTTCTTTTTGAGCTGGCATAATCTTGATTTGTACCGTGAGCTTGCGAAGCGTGTTTCTTATCCTGTGTATATGGAGCATAACAGTCTCGCTTTTGCAAAAGCGGAAAAAAGCATGGGAATCGGCAAGCAGTACGATAGTTTTGTCTTGTTGAATGTCAGTGCCGGTTTTGGGGCGGGTTTGGTGCTGAACCGGCAGGTATATTCCGGAAAGAACGGCTTTGGCGGAGAAACAGGGCATACTTCTATCGATATCAACGGCAGATTGTGTGCTTGCGGAAACCGTGGCTGTATCGAGCTTTATGCGTCAACTTCCGCTATTTTATATGAAATCAACCATGCAGGGCGCAGACTCCGGTCATGGAAAGAGCTGGTGGATCTTGCGTATGACCAAGATGACTTGTGCCGGAGGTATATTGCTTTAGAGGCAGATTATTTGGGTCATGTGATCATCAATATGAATAATATGCTTGGATTGGACGCTGCCATTTTAACCGGGGAAATTGCATACCGCCCTGAGCTTCTGCTTCAGAAAATCAAGGAAAAAATAAACGGGACGATTACCAATCCCTATCGCGCTGTTGCCGTGCATATCTCCCCCATACAAAACGATGCGCGGATCGTAGCGGGTTCGGCAATTGTGATCGATCGGATATTCTGCGAGCAAGGATATTTGCTGCGTTTCAGAGAAACGCAGCAGGAATAGGCGCTCTCCTTGGCGGGCATCATCATTTTTCGGCACTGTAAGCAGCTATGGCAAGCGCCGCAATGTCGCCGACTTTGTCTCCCAGCACACTTTTGAGGATGCGGCAGTGCCGATAGCTGATGGGCAGGCATTCCTGTTCCATGACCTTGTTGCAGGAGTCCCACAGCAGATGATAGCTGCGTGTGAAGATACTTCCGATCGAGATGGCATCGAGATCTAATAGATCCACCATGATGCTTAATGCCTTTCCAAGCTTTTCTCCGCTGATCCGATAAATGTCACGGCATAGCGCATCGCCTTGTTCGGCAAGTTCGGCGATTGCTTTTGCGTTAATGGATGGAATATCGCCGCATTCCGAGAGCAATTTGGGCGTGTTCCCGGCGGCTGTTTCGCGGATGACCATCATTCGTCCTAATTGCGCGATTCCGGCTCCGCTGCAAAATCCCTCAAAGGAGCCGTGCTTCCGGTACCCGACAGGGCCGTCGGTTTCCGCGCGGATATGTCCGATTTCTCCGGCCATGTCGTTTGAACCGCAGTATAGCTGTGAATTTAGGATAAGTCCGGCACCGAATCCGGTTCCAAATGTGAGAAACGCAAAATTATGAGTTCCTTTTCCGGAACCGTACTTCCATTCTGCTATCGCGCAGGCATTGGCGTCGTTTTGCAGTGTGGTATGTACCTTAAATTCTGCCTCGAAAGAGGCTGTAATGGGAATGTTATCCCATTTCGGCAGATTCGGAGGCGCCAAGATCGTGCCGGTTTTGGAGGATAATGGCCCACCGCAGGAGATGCCGATACCGTCCAGTTGAACGTTCTGCATTTCGGAGAGCTGTTTATGTAAGGAACCCTGCAAAATCGCGATCATATCATACGGGCTGTCGACTATCGTATCAAACCTTTCTTTTGATAGAATTTGGAGCTCTCCGTTTTCGGATTCCGTTCCGATACAGGCGGCACATTTGGTTCCGCCGATATCAATTCCCGCAAAAATCATTTTTGTTATCCTTTCTTCTTTGAAATGGTTTCGGTTTGGTCTCGAAACAGGTTGTCTGCGATCTTCGATCGCCAACGAATAAATGCACTTATCTTAATGCTCACTGAACAATTCAAAAACAATGATAGCAAAGTAATTTGCCGTTGTTTTTGAATTGGCAAAGTGTAAGGTTTTTGATTGCTTTTTTATGAAAACCTTGCACTTTGTATTTCGATTTCATTCTGAAATCGAAATCTGTGTTCGCATCAAGGAATGTCTGAACCAAGAAAAATACGAAATCTCGCATTTTTCTTGGTTCAGACGGCGATAGCCGTTCGAACAAATCAAATTTTTGATTTGTTCAGTAGACATTATCTTATATTGTTTTTTAAATAGAAGTAAAGAATTGATTTTTCATCAATTATATAAATGAATTAATTATATAATAACTTAATTTTCCGAAAAAGTCAATATAATAAGAATAACCGATAAAATTACATTACTCATTTAATTTTGATTTCGCACATCCGAGATGATGATTGTGCATAGATAACGTCATTCGTGAACGATTTTGAAATCATCTTGACATTAAGAACAATTACAATTAAAATAAAGTAGTGTTTGAACCGGTATTTTGTTTTATAGGATGACAAATGGCGAAATATGTAGTATAATATTTTCATACGTGTGTTGCGCGTTTGAGAATATTGAAACATTGCTCTGCTTCACTGCGCAAATGGCAGCATCAAATGCTGTTTGAATCAAATTTTTGATTTGTTCAATAGACATTATGTTATAACAGTATTATACTGGACGGTTAAATAGCCGGCTGTTTGCTGAAGACCGGCTGATATCACAACGACGTTTCAGAAATACTAAAACTTGTAAAGAGGGAATTTGTATGAATGCAGCGATTATATTTGCGGGCGGGACCGGACAGAGAATGAAAAACACGGCAAAGCCTAAACAGTTTTTAGAACTTTACGGCAAACCGATCATCATTTATACATTGGAAATTTTTGAAAAGCATCCGGATATTGATATGATTGTCGTTCCATGCGTAAAAGGTTGGGAAGATTATTTACAGAACTTGTTGGATAAATTTAATATCACAAAGGTAAAGAAGATCGTTACCGGCGGTAGTACCTCGCAGGAATCCAAATTGATTGCATTGCACGCATTGAAGGAATATTGTAAGGAAGACGATATCGTTTTAATGCATGATGCGGTTCGTCCCCTGATAACCGGAAAATTGATTTCCGAAAATATTGCTTGTGTAAAAAAGCATGGAAACGCCATTACTGCGGATCCGTTTACCGAGACAGGGGTTGTCAGTACCGACGGTAAGACTGTGGAATCGACGATTGAACGCAATAAACTATATATCGGAAAAGCGCCGCAGAGCTTTTATTTTAAAGATGTTCTTTGGGCGCATGAGCAAGGACAATCGATGCCGGAATCGATTTCGATTGACACCTGTACATTGATGACGACGCTGGGAAAAAAGCTGTATTTTGTGCCATGCGAGTCGACGAATATTAAAATCACCACGCCGGATGATTATTATATCTTTAAAGCGTTATATGACCTGCGAGAGAGTCAGGAAATTTTGGGATTATGATAGGGGAAAAAAGAATGTTGCCTTTAGATTCCGTTATTTTGGAAGATTTGCAAAATATTACGCAAAGCAGTGTTGCATGGGACAAGCTGGCGGATAAAACCGTATTGATCACCGGAGCAAGCGGGATGATTGCTTCGTATTTGTGCTATACGCTGCTATATTTAAATGATACCAAACAGATGAATATTACAGTGCTGGCATTAGTTCGGAATGGAGAAAAGGCGGAAAAGCAGTTCGGAGCGCTTTTGGCTCGTTCCGATTTTCAACTTCTGGTGCAGGATGTTTGTACACCTGTCCGTTATGACGGAAAAGTAGATTATATTATCCATGCCGCCAGCCAGGCAAGCCCGCGCTTGTTTGTGTCAGATCCGGTCGGGACGATTGCCGCGAATACGATCGGGACTATGAATCTTCTGGATCTTGCCGTGGAGAAAAAAGCGGAAGGCTTTTTGTATCTGTCTACGCGGGAGATTTACGGAAAGCCGGCAGATGATTGCAATCTGATTACTGAAAATGATTATGGCACCATGGACACTACCTTGGTGCGATCTTGTTATCCGGAAAGTAAGCGGATGTCAGAAACGATATGTGCTTCTTATGCGCACCAATATGGTGTCAATTGTAAAATCGCGCGGATCGCTCATACCTACGGGCCGGATTTTTTAATGGATAATGGACGTGTTTGGGGCGACTTTATCACGAATATTGTGACCAATCATGATATTGTTTTAAAAAGCGAAGGTAAAATGGAACTTGCCTTTACCTATATTTCTGATATGATCGTCGGGCTGTTTTTGTGTTTGTTGAATGGAGAGGAAATGGTGTATAATATCTCCGACTCTTCACAGCCGATTACAGTAAGGGCGTTGGCTGAGTTGTTGGTATCTTTGTATCCTGAAAAGCATTTAAAGGTGGTATTTGATATTCCGAAGGGCAATGCGGGTTATTTGACCACAAGAGTGGCTTTGCTGGATTGCACTCGAATCAATCGTTTGGGATGGAACCCGCAAATATCGATTGAAGAAGGGTTCCGTCGTTCGATAGAGTATCAAAACAATCGGATTTAGAGTTGTATTTGGAGGATGTAAAATGCCGAAAATCAGTGTGATTATGCCGGTTTATAACTCGGAGCAGTTCCTTCGCATGGCGGTAGACAGCGTATTGAATCAGACCTTCGAGGATTTCGAGCTAATCATGGTAGATGATGGCTCGAAGGACCAAAGCGGAGCGATTTGCGATGAATATGCGCAAAAGGATGCCAGGGTTAAGGTGATCCACCAGGAAAACGGAGGAATCTGTGCCGCACGGAATACCGGAATGAAAGCCGCCGAAGGGGAGTATCTGGCATTTATTGATAATGATGACGAATACTTGCCGAATCTGTTGGAAGAAAATTATGCGCTTGCACAAGAATATGATGCCGACGTGGTAAAATATGGATATCGAGTTGAGGAAACATTTAAGGACGGTTTTGTGGATCATCGCAAGCAGGTTGTAA